>NZ_JAKOAV010000003.1 GCF_029478095.1 Pelotomaculum isophthalicicum JI
AAAATTTTAAGCAGGGTTAAAAAATAATAACATTACTCACTTTTTAAGAATAACAAAAAAGGCTTGAACTCCTTGCAAATACAGGGTTTTCAAGCCTTTTTATAGTTTGTAACTGTCAAAGATGAGATTATAATCCCCTTCGGGTAGAAATTAAATACTTTCAAGGGGTGATTCTATGTTTAAATTTAAAGATTCCACGCTGGATAAAACTTTTACCGAGGGGTTTATAGCCCAACGCATTGACCATTGCCTAAAGGAAACCGTTGTTCCCCGCGCCGACCGGCAACGGCTGCTTGACTACCAAGAGGAAATACTTGACAAGGTTCGAGAAGAAATTTCTTCTTCACCGGAGCTTCAGAAATTACTTGATGAGTATGAAAAACTCAATACCGAGGAAGATAAGCTTGAACAGGAATTTGTTTACCGCCAGGGTTTTTCTGACGGCATGAAATTTGTCTTAGGAGGGCTGATCAATGAGTGAACAGCTAAAACAGTTCCAAACGATAACTCCCGTTACTCCTGTCAAGAATTACTTTCGCCATATAAGCGGCCATATTACGGTCAGTGAGCCGGAGGACCTTGGAGCGGCCCGGCAGTTTAATGAGGCTATGGCAGTGTTGCTTAAAGGGTGCAGATTCCAGGAAAAGCGGGCGCTAGTTAAAATGGTAAACGCCATGCGAGAGCTATATTTAAATAACGAGTGGCGAGTTGCAGCCGATGTAATAAATGACTACTTTACGTATCGGCGAACGGTGAGGGCGTACACTCATTATTGTAAGAGACTGGCAGAAAACCAGAAGATGCGACTGGAGGAACAGAAGAAGCAACTTGAGAACGAAGTCCGGAAAATGGGCGTGGAGCCGGAGGAATTGGAAGTAAGGATTAGCGAACTGGATGCGGCAATTCAGGCATACACCGCCAGGCTGGAGGGGCTTATACCGGCAGAGTTTAAAGCGGCAGAGTTAAGAGCGGCGGGGTTGTAAGCTTTCAGGGCAGGAGGTTGTTATCCAAACCCCCGTTACTAAATCATATAAAAGGGTGTCCGTGTTGGTGGACGCCCTCTTGTTTTTTAAGTCATAGTGCGGTACAGGTTTATGAAATCTTATTGGAATACCTTCTTCGGGAGACATGCTTACGAATATCTTTTTTGGGATGTTTAGTTTGGTTGCCATTGGTATAAATAAGTTGACTTTGGTTTTTAAAGATCGTAATATTATATTAGCCTTAGACGAGGCAAGCGGTTAGAGATTCCACCCACCAAGTTGACGGCCACGGCGCTATCTGTGGTCCCTTGAGGAAAACCTGGATAACTTGGTACATTACGCAAGTAATGGCCCCATGGCGGCGGGCGGGTCGCTGAGAAGAATCTCCTAAGGCAAGCAGACAAAACAGTCTGCTTTTTCTTTTTGGGAGCAATGCCATGGAAATTGATAAGCCGGTTGAATCATTGTTAATTTCAGCAATAACGGAGAGCAGGGAATGGAAGAGAATAGATCGCAAATGGGTAAAAATCGAGAACGTCAAAGTAAAAGAGAGCGTTAAGAATAGATTTCCAGAGACAAATATCCGGTGGTGGAAGAAGGAATATGCCCGTTTCAGGCATAGAGACGGTTCCGTCGTTGAAGTGCACAGGTTTGTGAATACAAATAACCAGATAGAAGAATATGGCGTGAATACCTTTTCGTACGAAATTCGTACGAAGAAGTCTTCTGGAGTTCACCCTCAATAAGCCGCGGCATTAAATAAACCGGAATAATCCTCGTTGCCGCTTGATAGTTCCGAATTAAATGCTATGGACGAATTTCGTACATCTGATATTGTAGGCCATCAAACCGACAGTTCTATAATTACATAGTTTGAGGACTATAGGTTTAATCGTCGCCCGGCGCGTGAACACCATAGGGGGGGGGAACCTGTGCACCCGGTGCACAGGCACATGAAATCTATCTGAGGACACGACAAAATGTCGCCTCCAAAATCAATTTTAAAACCTTTACGGGCAGGAGGAATGTTCTAGTTCCACTTAAACCAAAATTGAGGAATATTGCCTTAAAAATTGCCCGTTATGGGTAATTACAGGTTTATGAAACCTATCTGAGGGTAGGCCATTTTGTCCGACCCTCTACACCAGGGGCAAAATGGCCTTGACGGTGACAATAACTACGACAAAATGTCGCAGTTTCTAAAGGTAAAAAAGGACAAAATGTCCCGATTAAAACCCTTACCGATGTTGCCGCCGCCAGGGTGAAGATGATGGAAGAAACCTGTACCGACCGTGCACAGGTTTATGAAATCCTGCTGGATGGACTTGCGTCAAAATGTCGTATGTTAAAATCAAAAGGACATTTTGTCCTTTTGAAAACCATTGCCGATATTACCATTACGGGGAATAAAGCCGGCTTGTTCAGCCGGTGAACAAACAGGCATGAAGTTAATAGACCTTTTGGTTTGAAAGGACAAAATGTCCCTTCAAAAAGAGCAGAAGATTTTACCGCCAGGCAGTAAAGTCCTCATTAAACATTTTGACGCCCGGCGTCAAAACTATGTCGCCTGGCGGCATAGTTTCGGGACTATAAATTCAATCAGTCGCCGGGCGACCGAAAACCACAGGGGAAGAATACTGTGTACCGGGTGCGCGGTTTATATTTAGAAAGTAACCTGCGCACCGGTTGCGCAGGTTTTAGGAAAAGGTGGCCGGGTAAAGAATATCGCGTGCCCGGCACGCAGTTTATAAAGCGGCAATTAAGAAAGTAGTTTCGTCCGCCGAATGGATAAAAGGTAGAGCAACATACTGGATGGCCGGAGCTGTATTCCGCTGATCCTCCCCTAATATTCCTACCGCCTAAAAATACCGTCATTTTAAATGATGGAATCCCTTTTAACGAAGTGGCAAATTGGACAGCGCTGTCCGATTTGAAGGCTCCTGTTCAGATTTTTTCCGAATCGTTAAAAGGTATTTACAAAGGATGTGTCACCTTTTAAACACCCTAGTTTTAACCGAGACCGCCGGCAGTAAAGCCGTATCTCAATTCGTCACCCAGTGACGAAAAGATTGGAGATTTTTGTTCACGCGGTGAACAAAATACCCTGGGACACGGCAGGCCGGAAAACTAAATCCCTTTTCTGTTGGTGCAACTTAGAATTTTTCTAACCCGCTTCAGGACCGTTTATATACCATTCTGGCAGTGTATATAGAAAATACAGGTTAACTATCATCAAAATGATGGTTCTTAGGGTCAAAATTTTGTTGACATGATTCATGCTACGTGCTACATTATGTTTAGCATCAAAGAACGGCCTTTGTTGTGGCAAGCGGTCGGGGATTCCACTCACCAGGTTGACGACCTACGGCGCTATCTGTAGGTACTTGGCTTATAGCCTCGGGGGAAACCGAAGAACCTGGCAACGTCGAGAGACGACTCTAGGGAAGAGTAGAGTCCGCTTAGTATGGCCGAGAAAGCTGTACTCAGTAGAATCCTACAAGGGCCACGCAGACTTTAACAGTCTGCTTTTTCTTTTTTAAGGAGATTTGTTTTGTGAGATTCGACAAGCATACCAAAGAATATATTCTTTCAGTAGTAAGGGACACAAACTCTAAAGATTGGCATAGAAACAAAGAAGATTATCAATGGCATAATATCAATAGCCGTAATCACATAAAGGCCATTAAGGACAAGTACCCAAATACAAATATAAAGCACTGGAAAAAAGAGTATGCTGTTTATCGTCATAAGGATGGCTCAACAGTTGAAATACATAGGTTTGTCAATACTAAAAACCAAAAAGAGGAACATGATGTTAAAATCAAACGGATTAATTTTAACAAGGAAATTGCCAGGTTAATCGCCGCTGCCAAAGAGGAACATTAAAGAACCATATCTTGGGGGGGTGTTCTTTTTGGATCATAAACCTATTAACGACGAGGGAAAACAAGAGCTTATTAAACAAATTAAACAGCTTACAGATGAGCTTTCAGAAACACAAGCTTATAGCGAAATGCTTGCAAAGGGTCTAAAAATGATGATGTATTTAGCATTAGTAGATCCGCCAGAGTGTATTAAGGCACTTAAAGAGT
Source organism: Pelotomaculum isophthalicicum JI (assembly GCF_029478095.1). Taxonomy (NCBI): domain Bacteria; kingdom Bacillati; phylum Bacillota; class Clostridia; order Eubacteriales; family Desulfotomaculaceae; genus Pelotomaculum; species Pelotomaculum isophthalicicum. Next base: position 4,076 of record NZ_JAKOAV010000003.1, read on the forward strand.
TGGCGGAGCTTTTACCAGACGATCCTAGACCGGTAAATTAGAAGTGTAATAGGATTTTTGTCCCTTTAACTAAAATATAAGCTTCCCCGATTTTTTCGGGGAAGTTGCAGGGGATAAAGTATGAGGGGGGGCGGTATTAGTGGACACCTTTTGACGAATCCGCAAATTGAGTATTTACCGTTTGCAATTTGCGGAATGGTGTTGATCGGTCAAAAACTGGACAAATCCCACTCTATCCACTTGTGGAGTGAGTTCTCTTTAAAATTCAGGTGAGTAACTTTACTCAACGCAAAATCGCGCTGAGTGGGTGAGGGTATAATAACCATACCTTTACTTAATGCTGTCCGGTTTATCGCTTGTATGACGCCCCAATTCTGGGGAGTCCTCTTCCTTAATATAAAGCGACTCCTGAATTCTAAGGAGTCAAATATTAAAGGTATCAACGTAATATTGATGCCTTTTTGTTTTTGCGGCGGTGTTCGCCTGGAGAGATGGGGGTGGCGTTGCCGGGTCCTCCCGGGGGGTAAAGATGCGGTACGGTGGCGGTTTTATTTTTCCTTGAGACGTTGGGTGATAAATTCCACAGCGCTGTGGAGTTTCTCATATCTTAATAAAGGAAACAATATATATTACCATTGGCGAAAATTGTTCAAAGAAGGTAGTGTTTTTACATTTTTTGTGTCTTGTAATCATGTTGTTAAGGATGGTATAGTATGGTAAAGAAACATTATGTTGTTAGAAATAAAAAGAGGGGAGGCACAAAAAATATGGACGCTGCTGCTGTTAAGTTTTCTTCCGGGACCAGGGCGCGTAGGGGAAACGCTTTAAAGAGTCTTGCGGCGTCATTATCTTTAATGATGGATAGGGATGCCGCGAAAAAAATTAAACAGGCCGAAGAAGATATAAAAACTGGTAAAACACGTTCCTTGAGGGACATCCTCAAAGATGGCTGATGTCCATTTAACAAGGGAACCGGAAAAATATTTAAAATCGATTCCGGAACAACTTAAAAATAAGTTCGTAATTGAAATGCTCGCCCTGGAACATGATCCCGAGGCGGGTATTTTGTTGAGAGGTTCTTTTAAAGGATATTATAGAATAAAATTTAAGTTTCAGAAAGTTGATTATCGAATAATTTACCGGATAGCCTGGGACGAGGATATTGTTTATGTAGTTTTACTTGGACCGAGGGAAAATATTTATCGAAGGCTTACTAGATTGTTAAGAGGTAAATGAATCGCTAAAAGGCGATTTTTTTTTGTGAAATAATGTGGTAAACTGGTATCCCGGTATCCCGGAAACATCCCCTCTTTTTTGTATGGATAATTTTCCCCGTTGATCTCCCCGTGGGGGGTAGGGGTGAGCCGGGAACGTGGTGGCCGGGTGAGGATGCCGCAAGTTATCCGGGTAGGTATGGCAGAAGAACAAAAGCTGCTTCTTTAGTAAGCCGGCAAGTGGATACAGTATATATTTGTCAATGAAGAATTTAGACTCCTGAATTTTAAGGAGTCGGATCACTTTGCCTTATCCCTGCATAAATATGCATTAGGCTGCATAATTATGCAGGGATAAAAGCACCTGCCTTTCAGGTTAATATGCCGCGCTGCCTGCGCTTAGGGGGCATATCTTTGTTAGTATAAATATGCAGGTGGTTGCATAAATATACAGGAGTTTTTCTGCAAATGCCTTCAGATGCGCAGAAATGGCCTAAATCGCGGAGATAATTTATTTTGAAGGGTTTTATGCTTGGTGCGGAATTTAAAGAGCTTTTAGGGGCAATTGTGAAGGCTAGTTGGAGAGAGGCGGTTGGCGAGAGGCGGTTTAAAGCGGTTAATGGTTAAGCGGCAGGCAGCGAAGGGAATTTCAAGGTGGTGAATCGCCCAGCGCCGGACTATTTGAATTGGTCAGCGCTGGCGAATTTGAAAATTCCCCGGCAGCCTGCGTAAAGTTTTGATTCGACCGATACGTAATTTCCGTAGCGGTTCTTGTGCCTCCCATGCCCGATCCGTATTCAAGGATTTAGCATGAAGCCAGGCACCCTTTTCGGTCCAGAGGTAAATTACTGGAGCATATTTGAGGTTCCCCGAAAAAATCGGGTAAGCTTCCTTGAACTGTTTTAGTTCTTCACCTTCAAGGATGAAATAATGTTTACATAATGCATAGCGATCTTTGTTGTTTGTAAAGTTGTCGTTGATATGTTTTGTATCGGTTCCATAAAATTCCGCCAACTGCGAATGTCATTTGGTGTTTACCTCAGAGTAAAACTTTCAAATTTATATAGAGCGTCGGGAGAGGCTCTCTTGGCCGCAGGGGTAGTACCCCGTTTGTTTTTTTACCGTGGGGGGGTATATGTGAGGCTAAAATCCTGCCACAACTAGCCCAGGCTGCACAGGATGCCGCTGGACGGGGTTAAAAATAATTCCGAAGGTATTTACCTTGCCGCGAAATTAGAAGGGGCTTAAAAGGCAAATGTGGGCTATTATCAAATCACCATTTTGGTGAAAAAGCAAACTTGGGCTATTCACCATTTTGGTGAAAAGGCAAACGTGAAGGGGACTACCCTCAGAAATTCTTAGGGTTTGGAACATAAAGGATGTAGGCAATAATTTTGACCGACAAAATGGCGAGCAAAAACAATGAAGGCAGCGCGGCGGGCGAAGTTCCTTAAAGAGTATTGGGATGTTCGGCAAAAGAGTCACAATCTAAAAGGACAAAATGTCCCTTTAGAATTAAAAACCCTTACCGATGTTGCCGCCGCTATAGGTGAAGATGGGACACTGATACCTGGAACCTTTTTGTTTTGCGGCACTGATACGCAAATTGCGTATCAGTCGGATGGTAATAGTAAGGGGCTGATAACAAGGCAGCCTTTTTGTTTTGCGGCACTGCGCGGGTGGACTCTTCAGCGATTGAGCGAGGCTCCCCCCCCGGCGGGGTGCGGCGCAAGGCCGGGGGGGGTGAAAATGAACCCTTGAATGAAGCCTTCCTGAACCCTTATGAACCCTTGAAGTTTAAGGGTTCAGCCTTCAAAGCCAGTAACGGCGCGGAAAATGAACCCTTGAACCCTGTGAAGCCTATTTCCGGAGGTGTGTCTGCGCGAATATATTTTTAAAAGTTAAGGTGCTTATTAAGGTAGATAATACAGGGGATGAGGGACAAGTTTTCGGTAACAAAATAGTAACGTCCACTGTTTATTACTGAGTTATTTTGTGTCTATTATTTACATGCACTTAGTTAAAAGTCCTTATTTTTAGCTGATTTTATAGACTGGATGATACTGGATAGACACAAAAAACTGCGTGGAATACAGGCTTAAAGACTGCAAATCCTCCATTCCCCGGTTCAAATCCGGGAGTCGCCTCCACGTAAAGCCGGGAAAGCGTAACATGTAATCCAGTTTCAACTATATGCTGTTATGATAAATATACGTTACTTGCTAGGTCACATGATGTCCTCGCCGAGGTGATACGTTCGGTTTCAAGTGTTCCTTTTCCGTTTCGTTAAGTATTTGATATGCCTTAATCAAGTCAGCATAAAACGTCTCTGCCATATCCCGACTGAAGGTTTCTCTGACAACAACCCTCATCACAGTCATATCATCGGTGTTATCCGGGAGGTTGTAAGCCGGCAGCATCCAACCTCTTTCACGTAGTTTTTGCGATAATTGGAAGGGGGTAAAGTCAGGGGTATTTTTAAATCTAAATGTTATAATAGGGAGTTCTAGATTATTTACCAACTCAAATATATCGGAGTCGGTGAGTTTATTCGCCAGATATCTGGCATTATCCATGCAGTTATTCATAACATTAGTATAGCCGGATTGTCCCAGATGCAGAAGGTTATAATACTGGGCCAGCACCATACCGGAACCCCGGGAAAAATTCAGGGTATAAGTTGGCATGGTGTCACCCAGATAGTTGACATAGAATATTAAATCTTCAGGTAAATCAGTATGGTTTTTGAATATCAGCCAACCAACTCCCGGATAAACGAGTCCGAATTTATGTCCCGATACATTGATGGATCTTACCTGGGGCAAACGGAAATCCCATTCCAGTTGGGGATTAATAAAAGGCAAAATAAAACCGGCACTAGCGGCATCTACATGAATCGGGATATCCAAACCTTTATTTTCTTTAACCTGGACTAGTAAATCATTTATTTCCTTAACGGGTTCACAAGCCCCGGTAAAAGTAGTTCCCATAATAGCACCGACACAGATTGTATTTTCATCGATCCGTTCCATAACTGACTTAGCATCGATGCAAAATCGGTCTTTTTCCATGGGTATAATCCTGGGCTCAACATCAAAATATCTCGCAAATTTATTCCAGCAGATGTGAGTTCAAAAGCGGTTCGGCCATCAAAATGTAATGCATCATGTATCAATTGGTAGGCGGCATTTGCCGGCATTCCATCCCTTGGTATGCGGTACTTGGGGATACTTTCTGTGAAATACCTCATGCTGTAGGTTGGTGATATCTCCTGTTTTGTCTCGGATATCTCAGGTGGATTTACTTTTTTCGCCAACATAACAATTACTCCTTTTAGCTCAATATCTTATAAAATAACTACAGCGATTACTGGATCTTTTGAACACTATTAGATTGTTTATTGATGATCATATTGTTTTCCAAATAGTGCACTTTATTCACACTACAACTTATATTTAATTGTGCTTATACCGAAAATCCGAAAATAGGTACCAAATTCCTTTTATCAAATTAGGATTAAAAAGAATCTTGATCAAGGTATACCGTGTCCTGGTTCAGCAATTTATCAATCTTCGTGGTAACATTTGGCACCATAATTGTATAAAATAATCAAAAAAGGATGGTGCCTAATTATGCATACGCATAATTTCTATGGGGGAACGTCATATGATGACGGCCATATGCATTTGTATCAAGGGACTACTACTCCATCCCCGGAGGGTCCATCACATACCCATCATATATATGTCAGGACAACAACAGAGCAAATGCATGACCATCTGATGGATGTTGAAACAGGACCGCCAATACCGATCCAATGGGGGCATGTCCATTATTTTTCTGGAACAACAAGTATTAATGGTGCTCACCCGCATTCACACCGTTTTGGAAATGTTACAAACCCTTCAAAATAAGAGCCTCATTCTGTGCAAATCTTTTTTATAATGAATAGACCAGCTAATAAACAAAAACCCAGCCCATTGATGGACCGGGTTTTTGTCGAAGGAGTCTATAGACAGTCGGTGCTGGTGTTTATATAACTTATGCCATTGGATTAATGTGGGTGCATGACCACAATTAACAATATTATCGCTCCTGCATATTATATAAAAAACGAAAGGAGTGATATAAATGGCATTCGGCGTAGATGGCGCTGGTTGCGGCACAGGTTGTGGAACTGGCTTTGGTAGCCCGGCGTTCATCATCTTCTTGATTCTGATACTTCTCGTTTTTGGCGTGGGCTGCGGCTGCGGCTGTATTTAAACTGTAAACCCCCAAATTGAAGACTGCGTTTGATAACCACCGGTTCTATGCACCGGTGGTTATAATATTATAAACATGTTAATGAAACCCCCCTTCATATCCCATTGGCTAAAGCACAAAAAGAAGGAATTAAAAAATCAAAGCTTGTGCCATTTGAATGCAGCGGTCACGGATTGTTCTGGGAAGAACGTGATAAATTTAGCAAGGAATTGACATAATTTATAGGATAGAAAATAATTATATTTCTCCTGAATTATCCTGTTGGCTATCTTCTGTGTCTAATTTTATGTTTTAGCTAATTTTATTATAGATTACCAAGCATGTATATCAGTTTAGGAAACTGCTTTTATAGGTTTAACTGACATTATTTATTACTTATAACGCCAAATGTTTTAACAAATAATAATTATATTAAAGGAGGTGATTTTTTGAGTAGATATGGAGATAAGAACAAATATAAGGGTAATGTTGTTCGCAAACCAGCTACTACAATAACTCCTGATTATGATTTCAGCACAAAAAAGAATAATAATGATGAGGACACTGATACAAAGGAAAATCAATAAGGTTTTATAAAGCCGGGAAGCTAACACCCGGCTTTTGTTATCCAATGTTTATATATGCTTATTTAAATTTACGCAGGTGGTTTTACATTGATTTTACTTGGGCAAGAAACTAAGATAAGTATATAATGAAATTATAAAGATGAACTGGGGGGGGAATCTTATCAATAGTAAAACAATAGCAGCTCTTATTTTAGGTATTATCGGTGGAGGGTTAGGACTTGCGGAGAATATATACCTTATTAAAATAAATACTTATTTCTGGTTTCCCTTATTGGTATATATTTTGGGCACAATGGGGGCACTTCTTGTATTAGCGAATCCGGGTCTGGGCGGGGCGCTGATGATATTTGCCGCCGTTGGCGGAGCCTTTTCCATGCCCTCAAATGATTTTGTCATAGCTGTTACCTTATTGTTTGTCGCAGGAATAATCGCCACGAGAGAAAAACGGGTTAAATATAAAAAGAAAAGCTTTTCGAAACGAAAATAGATGGGTTAGTATGGCAATAGCTTCGGATTAAGTCAGTGCCAGGTGTTCGTGCAGTATTGTCATCCATTCTTCTTTAGACCAATTAGGATTGATGCTGCTAAGGAATGCGGCGATTTCATCGGTGATTTTTCATTTTTTAGACAACCCCTGGAAAGGAATTTGTCACAAGCTATCGAATATACTTAATTTTAGGTTTACTAATAAGTAGATCACGTTAATAATATAAACCGTATTTTTAATACATCATTTTGGGAAGGGAGAAAAAAGTGGATTATAATTTGGTCAACAGCCGAATTGTTTTCGAAACGGATGATATTATTGAAATGCTTGAAGACTTAATAGATGATTACGTATTGATTGAGCATTACTATGAGGAACAACTGATAGAAGCGCAAATAATTTTTTTTGAGGATGTTGAGATTGATTACGAGCCCGGGGAGGCCGGTAAATTTTTTAAACCAGAGTATATTAAGGATGATTCCGATGACCCGGAATTTTCATTATTACTAAGAAATAATTTTGCGACTAGTTTATATATCAACGGTTCACTGGTAGAAATAGAAATAGAAAACGGGCGTATAGTAGGTTTCGTCGGAAGCAGGGGTGAATTAATCCTGCGGACCGGGGATGATAGTTATGTCTTTTCCGCTTTATACAACCTTAAAATATTGCCTGAAGACGTGCCGGTGCTATTAAACGCTGTTATTGGAACACTCACGAATATTCATGATGAAATAACAAAAAACAAAATTGAAAATGAATCGTTTGCTATAATTTCCGGCGTATGTCTTATGGCAATATCAAAAATAAATGAACTTCCGTTGAATAACTTTGAGCTTAATCTATCACATGACGAGATGCTCTTATTGGGATTAGCGTTGAATCTTACTATTGAAAATACCGACAAGGATACGCAAAAAATTATTCGATCAGTGATGGAGCAAATTAAATCATACTTTCCGGAAATTGAACATATATCCCCGGAAAGTTTTGAACCACCCCCCAATATGGGGCAGTTACTGGATTTCAAAAAACCCGAAAAACCACCCGGAAAGTGAATTTTAAATAAATATTATAAAGAGGAAAAAAACCTGTCGTGTGAAATATGTATATTAACTGCTCTATGGCAACGGAGGTGGAAAGAACCGTGACAGAATCCTTATATGATCAATATCAGGGACTAGGCGTTTTGGAAACAGTATGTGTGGCTTTTTTTGATCTTGTTGATTCAACACATTTAAAGAAACAGATGGGGCAGCTAAAGGGAGTGGACCTGGCATTAAAACACAATCAGGTTGCGGCAGAGGTCTGCCAGCGATTTAATGGTAGAATAATTAAACATATCGGGGATTCCATCATGGTTGTTTTTAAAATTCCACTGGAAGGTATCCTCGCGTCAATCGAATTTATTCAAGCAATACATATGAATCAGTATCCTTTTCGTACCAAGGTTGGGTTGGTTCATGGCATTGCTAAAAAGGTCGACATCAACGGATTGGATTATCTGGGAAATACTGTTGACCGGAGCGCCCGGCTAACTAGCCAGTCACTCCCCAATCAAATATTAACGGACGAAACAACAATGGATATGATCAAACCCTTTCTGATGGACTTTAATCAATTAATTTCCCGGTTTGTTGGCATGCGTGAGTTGAAAGGTATCGGTGGCATTCCTGTTTATGAGCTGTCTCTGGAGAGTATTGGTTTTGTTGAGGAAGAGGCTATTGTTCCCGAGGTGCAGTTTAGCGCATCTAATGGTGTTACAGGTGTGATTAGTAAAAAAGCGCAAAAAGCCGCCTCTCGCGTTAGAATTGAATTGCCCCCGTTGGCAGGGCAAACGCCGGTGACGTGCGAGGTCAAAGATAAGATACTGGGCAAGATGCTGGAACAATGGACATTGAAGAAAGAGGATTTAGAAAATATAGCTATCGGGTACCAAAATATAAGTCATACTTTTGAAAAAGCCTATGACTTGAATATAGCGAGGCTGGCTTTTAGCGGCACATTCGCGCGTGGTTCGATGATAAAACCGTTGGAACCGGTAGATTTGATTACGGTGATGACACCTCCTTCAGACCAGTACCGTGATGTGGAAGAAACTGCGCGGGGTCTTGCGCACGTTCTATCTCAAGGATACCCTAATTCTATTACTATAAATAATAACAATTGTATTATTATTTCATTGCAGGGGATTGATTTTTTAATTACGCCGGTACTTGCTGTAATTAATGGCGGACAGGGGCAGTTTATGGTTCCTAAGGGAGATTTCTGGGTAGCCGCCAACCCGGCAATCCCGGAACAGTGGATGGAGCAGGCGGTTAAGCGTAACGGTCCCACATTCTTGCCTTTTATTCGTTTACTAAAAATGTGGCAACGGATTAACTGCACGGTGCTTAAATCTTTTCACCTTGAGCTGCTAACTGATTTCATTGCTTCGCAAATCAAGCTGGAAATATCGTTTGAATCAATTTATCAATGGTTTAGATATGCATATAATTATTACGGCAAAATAAAGAAGCCATACATTCTTGATCCCAGTAAATCGAATACTTATATAGACGAGTATATATTTGCCAGTTCACCGGTTTTTAAAATTTTTTCTACTAATATAACAAATGCTTTTAACACGGCAATTCAAGGTGTCACATATTATCGTTCAGGAAAGAAAGAAAAATCTATGGCTAAGTGGAAAGAACTTTTTGGGGAATACTGGCTGGCATGAAGTCATGGTGAGACGGTTATGCTTGCTCTTGATGCTTTAACTTATTAAAATGATGAAGAGCAATATTATAAAACCGGAGGGGTAAACTTGTACTCTGGGAAATTAAAGGAAGAAATCCTGGATAAGCTTTTTGAAGCCATATTAGTTTTAAAAGATATTGACGAATGCTACCAGTTCTTTGAGGATCTTTGCACAGTCGCAGAACTTAAGTCGTTGGCCCAAAGGCTTGAGGTGGCTAAAATGCTCGTGGAAAACCGGACTTACGGAGAAATTACTCAATACACCGGGGCCAGTACGGCAACAATCAGCCGGGTAAAAAGGGCTCTTAATTACGGAGCTGATGGATATAAATTGGTTTTGGAGCGGTTGGGTGAAGATTTTTCTTGACAGGTAGCAGAGGGGAATTTATTATTTTATTATAGCATTGCTTTAACGTATTAAAGGAGTATCAAGATGAAACATGAAATAGTAAAGATAGTTAAGGCTGGAGATTCCCTACTGGATAAAATATTCATCAGGAAGATGGATAATCAGGCGGAAATCGCCCTCCAGGTCGCCCGTATTATCGCTTCAGTACAAGCCAGGGGTGACGAGGCTGTAGGCGATTTTAACGCCGCTTTCGGCGGGAGCAGGCTTACACCGGGGGAACTTAGGGTTACTAATGATGAAGTGGAGGCTGCTTACCGGTTAGTCGACGATAGTTTTCTCGATGCGCTTCGTATTGCTTTACATAATATCACCGCTTTCCATAACAGGCAATTACAGCAATCATGGTTCGATACAGGCGGTAATGGAGTTGTTTTAGGTCAAATGGTCAGGCCTTTACGCCGTGTAGGCATTTATGTTCCCGGCGGCAAAGCGTCTTATCCGTCATCAGTGTTGATGAACGCGGTGCCGGCAAGGGTTGCCGGAGTTCAAGAAATCGCTATGGTTACTCCGCCTGCCGTCGATGGAAAAATAGACCCCCATACTTTAGTCGCGGCGGCTGAGGCAGGGGTGAATGAGATTTATAAAATGGGCGGAGCGCAAGCAATTGCGGCCCTGGCTTACGGGACGGCTGTTGTTCCCAAAGTTGATAAAATCACTGGTCCAGGCAACATTTACGTTACTCTAGCCAAGCAACAAGTTTATGGACTGGTGGATATCGATATGTTGGCCGGGCCGAGTGAGGTGCTGGTTATTGCCGACGATACCGCCAACCCGTCATTCGTGGCTGCCGACTTGCTGTCGCAGGCCGAACATGATGAAATGGCTTCAGTGGTTTTGTTGACCCCCTGCGGTGAGCTGGCGTTCAAAGTACAAGCGGAAGTATTTAGCCAGGCGTCGCTGCTTTCCAGAAAAGAGATAATTGAAAAATCCCTGGAAAATTACGGAGCTATAGTTGTTACCGAAAACCTGGATCAGGCTTTTGACCTGGCCAACCGCTTTGCTCCGGAACACCTGGAGTTAATGATCTCTGAGCCGTTTAATTGGCTATACAAAGTGGAAAATGCCGGCGCTGTTTTCTTGGGACGCCACACTCCCGAGCCGGTTGGCGACTACGTGGCGGGACCGAACCATGTTCTTCCGACGGGAGGCACGGCACGGTTTTACTCAGCTCTAGGTGTGGATTCTTTTATTAAGAAAACCAGTTTAATCTCTTATACACAGGCTGGTTTGAATGAAGTAGGCGGCGCCATAGTCAAGCTGGCGGAAGTTGAAGGCTTAACAGCCCATGCCAACTCTGTACGGGTAAGGATGCTTGAGCACGTAGCAATTAAAGAAAATGAGGGTTCATAAGATGAGATCAGTTTTTGATATTAATACCTTGATTCGTGACGACTTAAAAACATTAATTCCATATGATGCTCCTGCCTACCCTGACATAATCAGACTGGCCGATAATGAAAATCCTTACGATTTCCCTGCTGAAGTAACAAACCAAATCTTCCAAAGTATTTTTTCGCAGGACTTTAATCGCTATCCGGATACAAATGCCGTCAAGCTGCGCGAAAAACTGTCGGCTTATACCGGTGTTGCTCCGGAGAACATCATGATCGGCAACGGCTCGGACGAACTTATCCTGACGGTAATGCTTGCTTTTGGCGCAGGGGCGGCGTTCGCAGTGGCAACTCCGACCTTTTCCATGTACGGAATACACGGGCGTATCGCGTTGTCCAGGGAATTAAAGGTTCCCCGCCTTGAGGATTTTAGTGTCGATGTCAAGTCATTAATTAAAACAGCGGCAAAACCCGAGGTAAAAATTGTTGTTATTTGCAATCCCAATAGCCCGACCGGAAACGCTGTTCCATTAAATATTATTGAGGAGATCCTGGCAAATACCAATGCCGTAGTGGTGGTGGACGAGGCCTATGGAGAGTTCGGCGGTGAAACCAGCACTCCGTTATTAACAAAGTACCCTAATTTGGTTATCCTTCGGACGTTCTCCAAAGCTCTCAGCATGGCCGGCATGCGGGTAGGATATCTCCTGGCACGCGGACCGGTTATGACAGAGTTGCTTAAAGCAAAACCGCCGTATAACATTAATTCTTTTTCCCAGGCGGCGGCCAGGGCTGTGATTGACAACCTGCCGCTTTTCCAGGAAAGAGTAAGAAAGATCCTGGCGGATAGAGAATACCTTTTTTCCGCAATGGCTGGGTTGCCCGGTATAGAGGTGTTTCCCACCGAGACCAACTTTATTTTGTTTCGCACCATGCTGCCGTCGGAAAAGGTTTACGACGGTCTTCTGGAACGTGGAGTTTTAATCCGCTATTTGGATGATCCGGCCTTGTCACGCTGTCTCCGGGTGACGGTGGGGACCGGGCGGGAAAACGAGGTGTTCCTGAAGGCTCTCGACGATATCCTAAAGTCGCAAATTTAGTTTGAAAGGTGAATCTTATGAACGAATTGCGCAAAGGTACAATCAATCGCAAAACCTATGAAACCGAAATAGATGTGTCTATAAATCTGGATGGCACAGGGGTTTCCCGGATATATACCGGAATTTCGTTTTTTGAGCATATGCTGCAGCTCTTTACCAAGCATGCTAATTTTGATCTGGATATTGTGGCGCATGGTGATATACATGTTGACGGGCACCATACCGTTGAAGACGCCGGTATCTGCCTGGGTCGCGCGATAAAGGAAGCTCTGGGCGGGAAACAAGGGATTAAACGCTATGGCAGCGCAATAATCCCCATGGATGAAGCATTGGCTTTAGTGGCGGTTGATTTAAGCGGGCGGGGGTTTCTAGCTTTCGACGTGCCCATGCCCGCGCAGCGGGTTGGAGATTTTGAGACCGAGTTGGTTGAGGAATTCTTAAGGGCGATGGCCATAAATGGTGAGTTTACTCTGCATGTTCGTTTGATGGCGGGGAAAAACACGCACCATATTATTGAATCCGTCTTCAAGGCTCTGGGACATTCTCTGCGGGAAGCTGCCGCCGCGAGCGGCGTGAGCGGGATTCCTTCCACGAAAGGCGTTCTGTAAGGTTAATTTATTGAATCTCTATCTAAAAGCAATGTTTGTTGGAGGATAAAATGATTGCGATTATTGATTACGGAATGGGAAATCTGAGAAGTGTTCATAAAGGTTTTGAGAAGGTTGGTGTTAAGACTGTTGTGGTTGATAGTCCCGGGCAGGTAGATGAAGCCGACGGCGTGGTTCTTCCCGGAGTGGGCGCATTTGCCGATGCCATGACCAACCTGCGGTCAGCCGGCATGGACGGCGCCATTCACCGGGCGGTTGCAGCCGGGAAGCCGTTCCTGGGTATTTGCCTGGGACAGCAGCTTCTTTTTGAAACAAGTGAGGAGTGGGGAATCAACGAGGGACTGGGTATTTTCCCGGGGCGGGTGCGCCGCTTGCCGGAAGGGTTGAAGATACCGCATATGGGCTGGAACCAGTTGGAGATACAACGCCCGGATCCGCTTCTTGCAGGGATTCCCGACCGTTCTTCATTTTACTTCGTCCATTCATATTATGTCGACCCGGCTGAGAAGGAACTGGCCCTGGCGCTGACTGAGTACGGAGTGCATTTTGCCTGTATCGTGGGAAAGGGGCATGTCTACGGAATTCAGTTCCACCCGGAAAAGAGCAGTTCCCTGGGCTTGAAAATATTAGAGAATTTTGGGAGAGTGGTTGAAGGATGTTAATTATTCCCGCAATTGACTTGCGTGCCGGCAAGTGTGTGAGGCTGGTGGAGGGCAAGTTGGATCAGGAAACAGTTTATTCTGACGACCCGGTGGCAATGGCCGTTCACTGGCAGGAACAGGGCGCCCGCTGGCTGCACGTTGTTGACTTGGACGGCGCTTTCGCAGGCGCTCCCAAGAACCTGGACGTAATCAGTGAAATACTGGCCGCCGTCAAAATGCCGGTGCAGATAGGCGGGGGTATAAGAAGCCTGGAAACAGTGGAACGCTTGCTGGAACTGGGCGCGACAAGAGTGATCCTCGGGACGGCGGCTATCTTGAAGCCGCAAATGGTTTCCGAGGCCTGCGACAAGTACGGGGAGGCTATACTGGTAGGCATTGACGGGCGAAACGGGCGTGTAGCCATTGAAGGCTGGGGTATGACTGTGAACAAGAGTACCCTGGAACTGGCCAAAGAAATACAAGACCGGGGTGTCCAGCGAGTCGTGTTTACCGATATCAGGCGTGACGGTACCCTGCAGGGACCAAACCTGGAAGCCACCGGGGAACTTGCCAGGGCTACCGGTTTAAAAGTAGTCGCCTCCGGAGGTGTTTCCACCGCGGACGACCTCAGAGCAGTGAAAAAATTAGAGCATTTGGGTGTCGATTCAGTGATCATAGGCAAGTCACTTTATGCCGGGACAGTTACCCTAAAAGAAGCGCTGGCCATTGCCGCCGGGGAAGAAGCGGAGGCGTAATTATGCTTCAGAAAAGGATTATTCCTTGTTTGGACGTTGCTAACGGCAGGGTTGTTAAAGGAACTAATTTCGTTAATTTGCGTGACGCCGGCGACCCGGTCGAGCTAGCCGCTTTTTATGACCGGGAAGGGGCGGATGAACTGATATTTTTGGATATCACCGCCTCTTTTGAGGAGCGTAAAACCACCCTTGACATGGTTTACCGCACTGCCGGCGAAGTGTTTATCCCGTACACCGTGGGTGGTGGAATCAGCACTCTGGAGGATATCCGCGCCATCCTTACGGCCGGCGCGGACAAAGTATCAGTCAATACCGCCGCGGTCAAGAATCCGAATCTGGTGGCTGAGGCAGCGGGCAGGTTCGGCAGCCAGTGTATCGTGGTTGCCATTGACGCCCGGCAGTCGGGACCGGCCAGCTGGGAGGTTTACATCCACGGGGGCCGTACTCCCACCGGGATCGATGCGCGGGAATGGGCTCAAAGAGTGGAATCACTTGGAGCCGGGGAAATAATGCTCACCAGCATGAACCGGGACGGCACTAAAGACGGGTTTGATCTCCCTTTAACCCGGACCATAGCGAGAGCGGTGAATATACCGGTAATCGCCTCCGGTGGGGTTGGTACTTTACAGCACATGGCGGAAGGTCTGACTGAAGGAGAAGCTGACGCCGCGCTGGCTGCCTCAATATTTCACTATGGTGAGTATTCGATCCGGGAGACGAAGGAATACTTGCGGTCTGTTGGCATCGCGGTGAGAATCTAGTTCACGCCCAGTGTGGCGAGTATGATAGTTTTTAGCGTAATGGGGGTTAGTTATGGATTTAAGCATGATCAAATACAACGAAGCAGGCCTTGTTCCGGCCATAGTCCAGGACGCAAATAATGGAGAGGTTTTGATGATGGCCTATATGAATCAGGCATCTTTGGAAAAGACCCTGGCCACTGGTGAAACATGGTTCTGGAGCCGCAGCAGGAAGGTCTTCTGGCATAAAGGAGAGACTTCAGGCAACGTCCAGCGGGTGAAAGAGGTGTTTTACGACTGTGACCGCGATACCCTCCTGTTTAAAGTGGAACAACAAGGGGCTGCCTGTCATGAAGGATACCGCACTTGTTTTCATTACAGGATGGAGCGGGACGGAACCGTTACCATAGTCGGCGAGAAATTGTTTGATCCGGATCAGGTTTATGGAAAGCAATCTTAAATGGAAACGAAGATAAAGCCCGTTGCGCGGCCTGCGGCCAATGCAGCGGGCTTTAACCATTACTGGGATTACGTTAATAATAAATCCATAAAATCCATCCTATCCAACGACAATTTGGGTTTGCCAACCACCTATTAGAAAATATTCATAGGATAATATGTCGAAATATGTTGTAATTAGGATAAAATTAATGTCGAAAAAATAGCAGGAAATATAGTAATAATATAGATTTATTTGTTAAAGTATGCCATGGGGGGATGGAATTGATAAAATTATGGGAAAACAAAAGAAAACTTGAGCTAATTACCCTAATTATTGCGTTATTCAGTCTGTTATGGTTCAATGTTCCGGCCGTAAAAGCGGAAGAAAAAACAGATTACCTGAACAAACCTGAAAAAGTGGGTAAAAAGTTACCGTACGGGCTTAGAGAAGAAACAAAAGCTATTCGTTTACCCTTTATTTCAGACCAGGGGAAGATTATCGACGAGGTTGTTGAAAAATATGCCAGAACATTTGGCGACTCGGTATATGTGACCAGTGACGGAAAACAAGCATACTACCTGCCCCAGTTTGATAAAAAATCGCATGACAGGGCGGAAACCATACTGTTAAAGCGAAAAACAGGGGATATAATACTGCAGCCGTTGTCAACTTTTTCACCGGGTCTCACTACAACATATCCACGGGAGACATTTGATGCAGCTGCGGAAGATACGGTGACCAAGTCCACCTATAGCGCCGGCTCCCCAAGTCGATTAAATACATTTACCGCACTGCAAGGTGATGGAACTTCGTCCAGCCCTTATTTGATTTATACCGCGCAAGATCTCGATTCGATTAGAAATACAGTTGGTGAAGCAGTTCACTACAAGTTAATGAACGATCTTGATTTATCCGTCTTCGGCCAGGAGGCAAACGGGTGGACGCCCATTGGGGACGAGGACAACCCGTTTAACGGGTACTTTGACGGCAATGGTAAAGTTATCAGCGGATTGTATGTTCGAGGCGACTTGTTCTTGGGACTGTTCGGCTGTACCAGCGATTCCAGCGAGATTAGCAACACCAATTTGGAAGACGTAAACATTGTTGGTTCAAATGATTCCGTTTTTGTCGGCGGGTTGGTTGGGGTTGCTTTTGGCAAAATAAATAACTCTTCTGTAACCGGCAACGTGTCAGGAGACAGATTCGTTGGCGGTTTGGTAGGCTGTTCAGAAGAGGGATATGTGAATTCAGATGAGGAATATGTTAATAACTCCCATACAGACGTTGGAGTGTCATGTACCGGTCTTTTCGCCGGCGGTCTGGTGGGCAGCACTGATGGAGTTGTAAGCAACTGCCACGCCACCGGCGGCGTGTCCGGCAATGAGTACGTTGGCGGACTGATCGGGTGCGCTTACAATAATGTAATCAACTCCCATGCCAACGGAACAGTGTCCGGTAATGATATATTCGTTGGCGGGCTGGTTGGCGGGTCTTTAGACGGCAATATAAATAACTCCTATGCCACCGGCACAGTGACAGGCATTGGTTTTGTCGGCGGGCTGACAGGCTATGCTCATGTTGGTGATATCAACAATTCCTATGCCACCGGTGCAGTGACAGGCATTGGTGGAGTGTCCGGTGATGATGATTACGTCGGCGGTCTGGTAGGGTGTACTTATCACAATGTGATTAATTCCCATGCCACCGGTACAGTGTCAGGCGCTGATGATTACGTTGGCGGGCTGGCAGGTGAGGTCGGTAATATAAATAAATCCTATGCCACCGGCAGAGTGACAGGTGATATTTACGTCGGCGGGCTGGCTGGTAACGCCGTTGATATAAGCAACTCCTATGCCACCGGTGCAGTGACAGGCACTGGTTTTATCGGCGGACTAACCGGTGAAACCTGCGGTAGTAATATGCATAATTCCTATGCCGCCGGGAGAGTGTCAAGCACGGGTATTTTCGTTGGCGCTCTGGTGGGCTATAATTGTTCTTCGGCAGTCATCAACAACTGCTACTGGGATATAAATACCACGGAACAAACTTCCTGCATCGGCGGCGACGGCTACGCCGGCAATTCCGGTAATAATGGAAGAACCACGGCGCAAATGAAACAGAAGGCCACATTTGACGGATGGGATTTTACCGCAATATGGGCGATAGACGAAGGTAATAGCTATCCGTACCTGCAAACAGACAACGACAAAACCGCGTTGGGCAAACGCCCCTACTGCCAATACGGAAAAGGCTCAGTCAACCTTTCCACCGGCAACTTCATCCTGGAACAAACAGACCTGGCCATTCCGTCAATAGGCCCGTCCCTGGAGTTTACCCGGTTTTACAACTCTCAGGACAACTATACAGGTCCCCAAGGCCGGGGCTGGACACATAACTACAACACAAACCTTACATTAAACGACGGGAGCGTCATTGTAGCTTATGCCGACGGTCATACCTACACCTTTACTTCTGACAATGGCGTATATACCCGTCCCCCCGGCTGCTTCGAGACAATTACCGCTGGCCCGGGCAGTGGTTACACACTCACTTTCAAGGACCAGACCAAGTACTTTTTTAACGTTGAAGGCCGGTTGACCAGTATTGCGGATAAAAACGGCAACACTCTAACCCTGACCTATACCAACGGCATTCTGACCTCAGCCGCCGAACCGGCCGGCCGCGTCCTTACCTTCACCTACGATACCGACAACCATCTGACAGGTGTAGCCGACCCTGCCGGTCGGAACGTCGCCTATACTTATGACAGCAGCGGCAACCTGGCCACAGTGCGGGATGTCCTGGGCAATATCACCCAATATAACTACGACGCGCAAGGCCTGACCGAAATTATCTCTCCCGTCGGTAATGCTCTCTTATGCAACACCTACGACAGCAACAGCAGGGTAATCAGGCAGACCGACGGCTGCGGCAGCACCACCCAGTATAGCTATGATCTGGCCAACCGGCAGACGACCGTAACCGACGCCCTGGGTAATACCAGCACTGTCACCTGGGATGAAAAGCGCCGTGGCACCGCTATCACCTACCCGGATAACAGCACCGAAATCTTTGTCTATGACAACAACAACTGCCGTACCAGAGTAACTGACGCCCTGAACCATACCACCGCCTGCGGCTATGACGATTTCGGCAATCTCCTTAATATCACCGACCCGGCTGGAAACACCACCATCATAACCTACGACGGCAGTAACAACCTCCTGTCCGTGAAGAACGCAGCCGGTAAACAAATTAATTTCACTTACGATGCAAGCAATAATTTAACCAGCATAACCGACACCTTGGGGAATACCACAACCTATACCTACGACAATAGCGGGTTACTGCTCAGCAAAACAACCCCCGCTCCTAATTCCGGCACCACCAGCTACACCTACCAAGACGGCCTGCTGAAAACCGTCACCGACCCGGCGGGAAACACCACCACGTACGATTATGACGAGGCCGGACGGCCAGTCACCATCACCGACGCCGAAGGCAAACAAACCGTCATGTCTTATAACGCTGCAGACAACCCGGTCGCTGTCACCGACCCCCTGGGAAACACCACAAGTGTCACTTACGATTGGCGCGGCGACATACTCACGAAAACTGACGCTAAGGGTTATATCACCAATTACGCATACAACGGCAACGGAAAACTTATCAGTATAATTGACGCCTTAAACCACGAGACCAGTTATGGATACGACGCGGAAAACCGCCTGGTAACAATCACCGACCCACGCGGGAACACGAGCACTTACAGCTATGACGCCTTGGGCAGACTCACCGGCGTTACCGATCCCCTTGGCAACACAATCACCAACCATTACGATGCCGCAGGCAATCTAACCGGAAAAACCGATGCCCTGGGTAAACAAATCCTCACCGTCAGCTATGATCCGTTGAACAACCCCGAAAACATCAGTGATGCCCTGGGGAACACCACTAACAATGAATACGACAGCCTGAGCCGCTTGGTTAAAGTAACCAATCCATTGGAGCAGAGCACCCAATTTTATTACGACGACCTGAACAGATTGAAAACAACCGCAGATGCCCTGAACGGCCAGGGCAGCCAGGATTTTGACGCCCACGGCAACCGGACGGCCATGGTAGACCCTAACAGCAACGAGACAAGCTTCAACTATGACCCTGCCGACTGCCTGACCGGCAGAACCACCGCCGCTTCCGGCAGCACCACCCTGGCTTATAATGCCAGGAACCTGGTAGCGCATAAAACCAACGCCAGAGGCCAGACAACCACTTGCGAATATGACGCCGCCGGCCGCCTGGTCAGCCTCACCAGTTCCGACGGGACAGTGACCCTTACCTACGACCAAAACGGCAACATGCTAACCGCCACCGACAGCAGCGGCGCAACCGAACGCTGGTATGACGCTTTAAACCGCTTGGTCAAATACATGGACATTCAGGGTAACATTATTGAATACGCTTACGACGCAGCCGGTAACCTGATTACCCTCACCTATCCTGGGGGCCGGCGCGTTAACTACGAATACGATGACGACAATCAGTTAGTGAAAGTAACCGACTGGGCAGGCCGGATCACCACCTACGAGTACGACCCCAACGGCAGGCTCGTGCGGACAGTTCACCCGAACGGCACGGAGACGACCCGCGCATATGACGACACCGGCCGGCTGGCGCAGCAAAAAGATAAAAATACAGGCGACAGTATCATCAGCCAGTACGATTACACCTACGACCCTGCAGGAAATCTAACCGAAGAGAAGAATTCCAACGAAACAGGGCAATTAACCATGGACGACACCGCCTTGACCTACGCTGCCGATAACCGCCTGGCTACGTATAACGGACAGACCGTCCTATACGACGCCGACGGTAATATGACAAAAGGGCCCCTGGCCGGCAACATGGTCAACTTCACCTATGACACCCGCGGCCGGCTGACCGGGGCGGGGAATATCACATACACTTACGATGCCGTTAACAACCGCGTCCGGGCCAGCAACGGAGACCGTCAAACCAGCTACACAGTCAATCCGAACGCCCGCTTAAGCCAAGTATTAGTCCAAAGAGACGAAGAAAACAAACAGACCTTTTACATCTACGGCCTGGGCCTAATCGGCCAGGAAGATCAAGGAGGAGAATACCGCAGCTACCACTTCGACATGCGGGGTAGCACCATCGCCCTGACGGATGACAACGGCCAGGTGACCGACCGCTTCCAGTACGCCCCTTATGGAGAATTAATCTACCGGAGCGGAAACACCGCAACGCCGTTCCTGTTTAACGGCCGTTACGGCGTTATGACTGATGCCAGTGACCTGTACTACATGCGGGCGCGCTATTACAACCCGGTTGCCAAAAGGTTCCTGAGCCCAGACACGTTAACTGGTCAAGTTAGCAACCCGCAGTCGCAGAACCGGTATATTTACTGCGAGGGTAACCCGGTATTGCTTGTAGATCCAACGGGGCATAGAAGTGGAAGAATTTACTGGGCAGCCAATGTGGATTTTGCAAATTATAACTATGAGGAGTTATATGAACAGTATATTACCTTAGAAGAACAGATACAGAATGAAACAGATATCTTGAATGGAGATTATAATTGGTGGGATAAAGATATTGCAGAATATAATTTGTCAGTGTATTCGGACCAGATTAAAGTACTAAATGAATTACTCATCATTAAAGGAAACTATTCTCAAGAGGAACAAGACTTCGCCCAACTGGCCCTGCAAAGCCTAATTGATGAGGAAACTAGAACTGACATTGATGAAGCTAGTGGAATTGTTTTGGGAATGTATGGGTGAAAGGGAACCAAGGGACAGTTACACCATATTGCTTCTGATAAGGCGATCCAAAGTGGGTTTACGGAAAAATTTGAGCAAATATTTAATAGAGCTGGAATGAGCCTACAAAATGAAAAGAATATATTTTTCTTAGAGGGACATGTGGGAAGACATTCATTAAAATATCGTCAATATGTACTAAGGCGACTTAATGAAGCTACTATGGACCTCTCTGGAGAAGACTATAAAAATGCATTACTAAAGGAATTAGATGAATTAAAAGATGAACTCATTAAAAATCCGGATATTGTAAAAGGAGTTGGTTTGCCATGAAAAAATGGTATGATCCCCTCGAATGTGATAACATTGTTGAAAACCCTTTTATAGCAGATACCGTTGTTCTTAAAGGAGTAGAGGAATTTGAACTTGTTAGAGGACAATTGATAGAGAAGTGGGATAAATCAGCATGGTTTCAAGCCAGCGAACCAAAATACGATGGAGATCCCGATGATGTCCTTCAGAATGCCATTAGTCCACCAATCTACTCGGCCCGTTTGCGCAAAGCTTTGGATAATGCAGGTGTTACTGGCATACAATACCTACCTGTGCATGTGCTCCGTCCTGACGGCTCGCCTATAGAAGGTTTTGCCATTGCTAACATCTTGAATCTTCTACCGGCTTTAGATTTCGAGAAATCCGACTATGATGTATTTGAAGACGATTACTTTTTGCCGGAACGAAGGGGTAAAGTACGGTGTATCCGTAAACCAGTTCTACGTAGGACAATTATTGAAGGATATGATATCTTCCGACTAATGGAGTTTAAGCAATATATAATTGTTTCCGATCGTTTTAGAAATATTTTTGTGGCCAACGGTTTCACTGGATACTCTTTCCACCAGGTGTATACGTCGTAAAATAATATAAATTTAACGAGTAACAACTAGCGAGGTGAAAATAATGTTTAAATCCAGTTCTTATATTAGAATGATAGTCCTTTTTTTGCTCATTCATCTATCTGCATCCTTACAGGCAAGTGCTGCAGTTTATAAATATGATGCCCTTAACCGCTTAACCTCGGTAACCTACCCAAATGGCCAAAAGATAGACTATACATATGATCCCGGGGGCAACATGCTTAGCGTTAGCCACCATTCGTCATCGGATACGACCCCGCCAACTGTTAAGAATACTAATCCTGCCGATGGTGCTACAGATGTATCTGTAAGCGCATCTGTATACGTTACCTTTTCCGAAACGGTAGTTGAGGACGTATACTTCAAAGATATCAACATTAGAAATACTAGTGACAATTCAGTAGTCAACTATATATACAATATTAACAACGATATGCTCACTATTGATCCCATAAGTGACTTCAGCAGCAGCAGTGTAACTTACGCGGTTTATGTCCCCGCTGGCGCTGTAAAAGATAGAGCCGGCAACTCTCTGGAAAATGATTATGTCTTTACTTTTACAACAGTCGAGGAGCATACAAGCGGTTTCACCCTCACCGCTCCCAACGGCGGCGAGAACTGGCCGGCGGGAGCCACCAAACAAATCACCTGGAGTTACGCCGGGGAAGGGTGTCCGACAGACGCCAGGCTGTCCCTATACAAAGGCGGCGTGTTCCAGAAAGTCATAGTCAGCAGCGTCACCCCGGAATCCGGCACATACAGCTGGACAATCCCCGGCAGCCAGGCAGCCGGGGACGATTACCAGATCAGGATCACCAGCAACACCGACACAAACGTGTACGATCTGAGCGACGCCAACTTCACCATCAGCAAGCCCATCACCCTCACCAGCCCCAACGGCGGCGAGAACTGGCAGGCGGGAGCAGCCAAAGAGCTCACCTGGACTTACGCCGGAGAAGGGTGTCCGACAGACGCCAGGCTGTCCCTATACAAAGGCGGCGTGTTCCAGAAAGTCATAGTCAGCAGCGTCACCCCGGAATCCGGCACATACAGCTGGACAATCCCCGGCAGCCAGGCAGCCGGTAACGATTACCAGATCAGGATTACCAGCAACAGCGACACAAATGTATACGATCTAAGCGACGCCACCTTCACCATCAATTCGTCACCTTAGTATGCGATAGTATTTGAGATAGCTACGGATTCTATCGGGAAAGAAGGAAGACATGGGAAGATTGGAAAAGACACTGGCTACTGGTGAAACCTGGTTCTGGAGCCGCAGCAGGAAGGTCTTCTGGCATAAAGGAGAGACTTCAGGCAACATACAGCGGGTAAAAGAGGTATTCTACGACTGCGACCGCGATACACTCCTGCTTTAGGTGGAACAACAAGGGGCGGCCTGTCATGAAGGATACCGCACCTGTTTTCATTGCCGGTTGGAGCAGGACGGAACCGTTGCCATAGTCGGCGAGAAATTGTTTGATCCGGATCAGGTTTATGGAAAGCAATCTTAAGTGAAAACGAAGATAAAGCCCGTTGCGTGGCCTGCGGCCGGATGCAGCGGGCTTTTGTGCCTCTTTCTAAGTTTACCGGCTTGACTATCTTTTTTTAATCGTATTATAATAAACATTATTTCATAATTATTTGGGGGCATTCTATGTCGTTGTATCGTTTCGCGGGTAGAGAGCCGGTAATTGGCGCGGGAAGTTATGTGAGCGAGTTGGCCATGGTTATCGGTGACGTTCAAATTGGTGAAAATAGTTACATAGGACACGGAGCCATTCTCAGGGGAGATTACGGCACTATTGTCATCGGTTCGGGTACGGCGATTGAGGAAGGTACGGTTATACACGCGCCGCCTTGCGGTACCTGCCGGATTGGGCGGAGTGTAACCGTAGGGCACGGCGCGATAATTCACGCGGAAGATATTGAAGATTATGCTGTCATCGGAATGGGCGCCATTTTGAGTCTTCATGCCAAAGTTGGTAGTTGGGCTATTATCGCTGAGGGAAGTGTTGTTAAGAGTCATCAGAGTGTGCCCGAAAAAGTCGTTGTAGCCGGTAACCCGGCCCGTATAATGAGGAATGTTGAACCCCGGGACATTGAGTTTTGGACGTGGGGCAAACAACTTTATGTTGATCTGGCTCAACAATACTTGCGTAACGGAATGGAAAAAATAGATTAGCTGCCGAGGTGTAATAGATGCCGCGACCGCCAAAATACAGGAGAGTCGAGCAGTTGCCACAGTTCACTTATTTCAAACCTTCCGGAATTCCAATGTCGGAACTTTTAGAAATACACTTAACGGTTGAGGAACTGGAAGCAATTCGCCTTAGAGATTTGGAAGGACTGGAATATGAAGAATGCAGTGAGAAAATGTCTGTTTCCCGGCCTACTTTTTACAGGATAATCACTGCCGCCAGGAAAAAAATAGCCGGCGCGTTGGTGAAAGGGTCTGCATTAAGAGTAACCGGCGGAAATTTCAAACTGGCCAAGTTTGAATTAGCCTGTAAAAATTGTGGCCACCATTGGGAAGATATTATTTGCTGCCGTCGCACCAGATGCCCGGCATGTAACGCAAACAATTGGCACCGGGTGAATTAATTAAATCAATAGCCCTCGTTTCACCGAAAGGTGAAATCCGAGGGCTTCTTTGCTTATTATGTCAATCTGTATGTCAACGCTTACCGAATGACAACCCGGTATTCACGCAGCCAGGTATCCACCTGGGCCAGGTAGGCGAGAAGCTGGGGACCGCGCATAAGCTGGCCGAACCACGGCCGGTCAAAGACCATGTCGCTGGATTGTACCATGGAACGAAGTTTAGCGGTATTTACCAACAGATGCAAGGGTGAGGTGCGATCATCAAGGATGCTTAAGACCCATTCCTTGACAGCAGTCAAGTAGGCGGGGTTATGTGTCTTCGGATACGGGCTCTTGCGCCGTGTCAGCACGTCGTCCGGCAGAACGCCTTTTAACGCCCGGCGCAAGATACCCTTTTCCATTCCATCACAGGTTTTCATGGACCAGGGAATGTTCCAGGCGTATTCAGCCAGTCGGTGGTCGCAATACGGCACTCTTACTTCAAGGCCGTTCGACATGCTCATGCGGTCTTTGCGGTCAAGCAGCGTGGGCATAAACCGGGTTATACACAAGTAAAATATTTTGCGTATGCGGGCTTCGGCCGGCTGTTCACCAGAGAGGCGGGGTACCTCCGACAAAGCCTCCCGGTAACGTTCCTCAATGTATTCTTCAGGCTTGATCAGTTCAACCAGTTCGGGCGAGAGCAAGCCGGTCCTGTCCCGGACCATGCTAATCCATGGAAAAGTTTCGGATTCTAACATTTCTTTATTGTGAAACCAGGGATACCCGCCAAATATTTCGTCAGCTGATTCACCGGAGAGGGCGACTGTGGCCCCTTTTTTTATCTCATGGCAGAACAGATAGAGAGAGGAGTCTACGTCGGCCATGCCGGGCAAGTCGTTTGCCCGCACGGCTGATACTAACGCCTCGGCCAATTGAGGAGTGTCAATTAAGATTCTGTGGTGGATTGTACCGAAGGAATCGGAAACACGTTTCACCCAAGGTTCGTCAGCGCTGGTTTCAAAGCGGTTCGGTTGAAAATGATGGTCGTTGCCAACATAGTCAACTGAATAGGTATGAAGCGGTTCGAGTCCGGCTTTTTTGAACGCCCTAGCGGCAAGCGCCGTGATCGCGCTTGAATCGAGACCGCCTGACAGGAGTGTGCAGACTGGCACGTCCGCGACAAGCTGGCGTTCAACTGTATCCTGAAAGAGTTCCCGCACGTGAGCGGCTGTGGTGTCCAAGTCGTCTTCGTGGCGCTGGCTTTCCAGCGCCCAGTACCGTTGTATTTGGACCCCGCTGCGGCTGTATGTCAGGCAATGTCCCGGCCTCAGTTCCGCTACCCCATGGAAGATTCCGTGCCCCGGCGTGCGGGACGGCCCCATGACAAAAATTTCGGCTAGTCCTTCTGCACCGACTTCGGGACGGACCTCCGGGTGGGCAAGCAGCGCTTTCAATTCAGAGCCGAAGATAAAGGCGCTGCCGCGCTGGGTATAGAATAGCGGCTTGACGCCAAGACGGTCACGGGCGAGGAAAAGGCTCTGTTCGGATTCATCCCAAATCGCGAACGCGAAAATACCGTTAAACCGTTCCACGCAAGCGGGACCCCATTCCATGAAAGCGAACAAAAGCGCTTCAGTGTCTGAGTTTTTCGTAAGGAAATTATAGCCCCGTGTTTCCAACTCCCGCCGCAAATCAAGCGTGTTGTACAACTCACCGTTATAGGTGATTGTGTATGTGTGCTCCCCGCGCCGGCGGGTCATCGGTTGTCCGCCGCCCGACGGGTCAACCACAACCAGCCGGCGGTGGCCTAACGCGGCGCGCGTCGAAAGCCACACTCCGGCGGCGTCCGGCCCGCGGTAGGCTAATGTTTCAATCATTGATTCCAGAGTATGGCGCTGTTGATTAAGGTCCTTTTCCCAGTCTATCCAACCAGTTATCCCGCACATCAGGCTTTCACGCTCCTTTTTATTCTTAAAACCATATCTCTTAATGCTTAAAAAAATAATGAAAGGGGACACACCTCCCTTTAGGGTCTATCTTTGGGGTCGGAGGAATGTCCCCAACGAGTTTATTGGCAGAATCTGGTCCGCAAAATAAATAAAGCGCACGGAGTAAATGAATTACTCACGGCGCCGTTGCCCGAGCTTCATGTTATTGTCGTACAACAATAATATATTCGGGCCAAATTTTAATGTGCTATTAAGTTAGTCTTTTTAGATTGTATTCAAGAGCTGTTCTTTTAGCTCAAAGTACCGGGCAGTATTTAACAGCCCGTTTTGCGCCTCCCGGTGGTCGAATCCATAAGCCCTCCGGCTTACTGCGAGGACCGGCGGGGCTTGAATTCTTTTGGCGACAGCCATGCCGGTATATAGTTTCCACCAGCGCTCCAGGTCGGCGATAAATTCGCGGGCGCTGGGGAAAAGCTGTTTGGTCAGGCCGGGCTGACAGCCGATTTTTTCTTCCAGGACGCCTTGCCTGTACCAGTCCAGGATATCTTCAGGCGCCGACCTGTTCCAATCTTCCATAAAGGCGTGAAACAAGTAATCATGGTACGGATAAAAAATCGGGTCGCCCTTGCCCTGTTCCACGGCTTGATCAAAGGAAAGTTCCGCGCTGGGAACGATATCAATGGTTTTTTGAGGGATGACTTCTCTCTGGTAAATATGTTCGTTTAAATAACCGGCCAGAGCGTAGACCTGGTGTTTCCACAGATCAGCCAGTGCGGCCAGGAAACCGCCCAGATCCCCGTATAGTGTGGAGTAACCGACTGTCATTTCACTTTTATTGGCGTTGCAAACGAAACCGCCGCCAAAGGCTGCCGCCAGCCCGGCCAGAACCCGGGATGAACGGTCGCGGGCCTGGATATTTTCGGCCGCGAAAGGAGTGACGGTGAGGTTGAATTGACGGCCGTTTTTGAGATTGACAACCGGAGTATCGTTGATTTGTTTAATAGTGTAATCGACTGATTCCTGAATAGGCATGACTGTATATTGACAGCTTAGATTCTGGGCTAGTTTTGCGGCTAAATCCTTGGTGGTCGGGGAGTTGTATATGCTTGGCATATTTACCAGGAGGATGTTTTCCGGTCCCAGCACCTTTGTATACAAAGCGGCGCTGACAGCTGAGTCGATGCCGCCCGAAGCGCCGATTACCACTTTCTCAATGCCTATTGAACGTGCGAATTTATCTATCCCGTAATTAAGAGCCTGGTAAACGCTGTCCATACCCCGGTCGTCGGGTACTGTGACCGGAGAATGATCCTCTCCCTTTTGGGTTAAGTCCAGGTCAATACATTTTAATGTCTGGGTGAAAGGTTGGCAGTAGTCAATTATTTCACCCTTACCGTTATATACGGTGCTGAAACCGTCAAATGTATAGACAGTTTTGCCGTTATTTTGCGTTCCTACGTTATTCACATAAATTAAAGGAACACTGGTGCTTTCAACCTGCTTGGAAAAGACCCGGTTGCGCTTGTTGTTTTTGCCTAGGGTGAACGGTGAAGCGGATATGTTCACAAACAGGTGCACAGGCCCATTCTGGTGAACGGCCGCTATGGTTTTAACGCTGTAGTCCTCGCTCCAGCCGTCTTCGCAAAGAATGCAGCCAAGATTGACAGATTCCCCGGCTATGTTCATATGCACCGGTTGAAGCATGTCCTCGACACTTTTCCCCAGTTCCGGGGCCAGCTTGCGCAGGCTGTAGAAATGTCGGGTGTCGTCAAATTCCCTGTAATTTGGTTGTAATGTTTTGATCCGGAAAGGGTAGGGGAAATTCTCGTCTCCATGCAGTTTGCCATTCTGGGCGATGAAAAACGCGTTGTACTTGCGCACTCTGCCGTCGTCACCTGTTTTGTCCCAGTCTATTCCCACATTGCCGAATAACACGCATAAGTCGTGGGAAGCTTCTGTAATTATACGGCCATGTCTTTCGCAATCCCGGAGAAAGGCTTGTTGTTCCCATGTGTCTCCGATTAAATAACCAGGTATGCACATTTCCGGAAATATGGCTATTTGTGCCTGCCGCATACGTGCTTCTTCCAGCATCTTCAGCATCGTCCGGGTATTTAAATCCGGTCTCCCGGGTATTACCTCCATTTGGCCCAAAGCTATTCTCAGCAAAAACCTCACCTCTGTCCAGCATATTCCTTTACATTTTAACACTCAGCAGGAATTGATCAAGCGGTAAACACGTGCAAACGGGCAACAATAAGAAGGGTTATTACGGACATTTTTGGTTGCCCTAATCAGGAGAACGGTATAGGATTATAATAACAATTATAAATAAAACGATACCCGTTATCAGATCCAAGTTTCATT
Organism: Pelotomaculum isophthalicicum JI; assembly: GCF_029478095.1. Lineage (NCBI taxonomy): Bacteria > Bacillati > Bacillota > Clostridia > Eubacteriales > Desulfotomaculaceae > Pelotomaculum > Pelotomaculum isophthalicicum. The sequence goes on from NZ_JAKOAV010000003.1 coordinate 32,979, forward strand.
TGATTTTTTTCTATATGGGTATAAAGTTTTTGGGAAAGGGTATAGTTATGGACCTAATTGCTAATTTGAACCAACCGCAGGTTGAGGCCGTTACCAGCGGGGACGGGCCGCTTTTGGTACTGGCCGGAGCGGGGAGCGGAAAAACCAGGGTTTTAACAAGCAGGGTGGCGTACCTTTTAAAGGAAAAACGGGTACAGCCGCACCGTATTCTGGCGATTACCTTTACGAATAAGGCCGCCCAGGAGATGAGGGAGCGGATCAATTCGATAGTTCCCGATGCGGCCCGCGACTTGTGGATCTGCACCTTCCACGCCGCTTGTGTGCGTATTTTGCGACGCCAGGAAGAATTTTTCGGGCGTAACCGGAATTTTGTGATTTATGACGCGGATGACCAGTTAACTTTAATTAAAGACTGTCTTAAAGAGTTGAATTTGGACGATAAAAAGTACCCGCCCAGGTCGGTAGCCTGGTCCGTATCCCAAGCAAAGAACCAGTTGGTCGACGCTGTCGATTTTGAGCGCCAGGCGATCAATCCCTTCAGCAAAAAGGTTTCCGAGGTGTATTATCTGTACTCGGAAAAACTTCGCCGCAACAATGCCGTTGATTTTGATGACTTAATCTTTTTCACGGTCAGGTTGTTCCAGAGTTATCCGCAAGTTTTGTCTTATTATCAGGATCGATTCCGTTACATCCTGGTTGACGAATACCAGGATACCAACCATGCCCAGTATGTGCTGGTAAACTTGCTGGCCGGAGTTCACCGGAACTTGTTTGTGGTGGGTGACCCTGACCAGGGGATTTACGGCTGGCGGGGGGCGGACATTAAAAATATTATGAGCTTTGAAAGGGATTATCCGGATGCTCATGTGGTCACCCTCGAGCAGAACTACCGCTCCACCAGTTCTATCCTGGAAGCAGCCAACGAGATTATCCGGAACAATCCCGGCCGCAAGGAGAAGAGCCTGTGGACGGCTGCCGGTACGGGTGCGCCACTGGTAGCCTGCTGCGGTACGGACGAGCGCGATGAAGCTGATTATGTGGCTGGACAAATCCTTTTTCTAAAAGACCGCGAAGAAAAATATTATAAAGATTTTGCCGTGCTTTTCCGCACCCATGCCCAATCCCGGGTGATTGAAGAAATATTCGTGCGGGCTGGCCTGCCGTACACTATTATTGGTGGTTTGAAATTCTACGATCGCAAGGAAATAAAGGATATCATGGCTTATCTCAGGGTGATTCTCAACCATTTCGATTCAGTCGGTCTTGCCCGGATTATCAACGTGCCAAAGCGCGGTATCGGGCAGGCATCTTTTAGTAAAATCACTGCCTTTGCCAGTGAGCTGAATATCAGCCCGGTTGAGGCGCTCGAAAGGGCTGCTGAAATTCCCGGACTGTCAGGCAAGGTTCGCCATAAAGGAAAGGAACTGGGGGAGTTAATCCGGTACCTGTCTGAGCAATTAAATCAAATCAGCGTCACTGAGTTGACGCGGGTGGTGATGGAGCAGACGGGTTACCGGCAGGAACTGCTGGAAGAAAACACGGTGGATTCACGAACCAGGTTGGAAAACCTTGATGAATTGCTTTCTGCCACCGGTGAATTTGACCAGGAGGCTGATGAAAACACACTGCAGGGATTTTTGGAAAATGTTGCGTTAGTTACAGATACTGATAAGTATGATCAAAGTACTGACCAAGTGACGCTGATGACGCTGCATAGCGCTAAAGGGCTTGAGTTTCCGGTGGTTTTTATAACCGGCATGGAAGAAGGGATTTTCCCCCACTCTCGCGCTTTAACGGAACCAGGTGAGTTGGAAGAGGAAAGGCGGCTTTGCTATGTAGGTATAACCAGGGCTATGGAGCGGCTTTACCTGACTCGTTGCTGGAAGCGAAACATTTACGGCGCCATGAAATATAACCCGCCGTCACGTTTTCTTGAAGAAATACCGCCGCATTTGTTGAACGGGGATAACCGGATCAACGGAGATGATTTCACGAATGAGAATGAATGGCAACAAAAGACGACTCGATCAAGTTTTGCCGGCGCACCGGCACATTTTAAGCCAAAGGTAAGCCGGACTTTGAATACTGCTGGACAACTGGAAATGGGTGACAAAGTCAAACATAAAAAGTGGGGTATTGGTACTATTGTGGGTATTCAAGGTGAGGGAGAAGACATTGTATTTCAGGTGGCCTTTCCCGGGGAAGGTATAAAGGATTTAATGGCCCGGTACGCTCCACTGGAAAAAGCAAATTAGTAAAATACAGGAGTCAGAATTCAGGAGTCAGGAGTCAGAATGGGAATGGGCTTATTGTCTTGAAACATTCTGAATTCTGACTCCTGACTCCTGACTACTTTAAATTAACAAATACAGAATTAATTATCTATGATAAAATGAATTTGTATAATTATGGATAAGGAAACAATCGGTAATAATATTGGTGTTAATATAATGGAGGTGCTATGGATCGTCTCCTGATCGTCGCTGCACTTACTGCTGTAATACATATGATCAATACCCTGACTTACTCGGTGCGTCTGTCCGGCGTGCGCACACGCAGGTTAGCCACCGCTATTTCTTTATTTAACGTTATTTTTTTGCTGGCGAGCACCGCCAATACAATCCAGGGGCCGCTTCTTTCATCAATTGTCGAGCGGGCAATCAACACCGGTGAAGCTCAGATTATCGGCAAAATTCCGGGTGACCAGCTCATTAACCAGCCGGTTTACATGGAACAGCTTGCCTTGCTTGATCATGACATCCGTTTTGTTATTGCCGCGGCCACGGTGGGGACTATTGTTGGAACTGCTTTAATCCCGGCATTTGTGCATATTTTTATACGTGCCATTTTCCTTTTTGAAGAGAGTGGTTCTGTTCCCCGGATGATTGGCATGGTGATCATCTCACCACGCCGGTTGTTCAGTCTTTCCCGGCAGTTCTATCTGCCCCGGAGGAATTCATTTAAGTCGTTGACGTTACGCCGGATAGCTTTGCCGAAAACTTTTCTGTTTCTGAATATTATCGTAACGGGGGTCTATACCACCGGAGTACTGTCATCCTTATACGCAGGGGCGCTTTTCCCCGACTATCGCTCAACGGCTGCTCTCCTTTCCGCAGTGATTAACGGCATTGCCACTGTGCTCGCGGCAACCGTTGTGGACCCTACGGCGGCGTCCATTACTGATCAAGCGATAAGGGGAGAGCGTAGTGAAGACGATGTCAAACAAATGGCTCTTTATCTTTCCGTTACCCGGTTTTTGGGTACGATTTTCGCGCAGGCAATCTTTTTGCCGTCCGCTTACTTTATTAAGTACGTTGCAACATGGCTGGCCTGATTAGTGGTTGGCTATTGGCTGTTGGTGGTTAGTAATCTTTAACAAGTAGCCGGATTTTTTTTGTAAACTTGGTGCCGGAGGTGTCGTTATGGATCTGGATACGGTGTTGACACTGGAGTCGGCCCGTGAACGGGCGGAAATATTGCGCCGGGAATTGGAAACGCACAACTACCGCTATTATGTACTGGACGACCCGGTTATTCCGGACGCGCAGTATGATAAATTGATGCGCGAATTGGAGCAAATTGAAAAGAAATTTCCAGCCCTGGTAACACCGTATTCACCCACTCAGCGAGTAGGCGGGAAGTCCAGGGAAGGGTTTGTCACCGTGCGCCACCTTACTCCCATGCTTAGCCTGTCCAACGCTTTCGACGAGGGCGAACTGCGGGATTTTGACAGGCGGGTGCGGCAAGCGCTCTCAGGTGAAAACGTAGAATATGTTGTTGAATTGAAAATCGATGGCCTGGCCGTTTCTTTGTATTATGAAGACGGGATCTTTGTCCGGGGTTCTACCCGGGGCGACGGTGAGACTGGGGAGGATATCAGCGAGAATTTAAGAACGATCAGGAGCGTTCCACTCCGCCTGCGCCGGCCTGTGCCGCGGTTGGAAGTAAGGGGAGAGGTTTTTATGTCAAAAAGATCTTTTTCCATGCTGAATGAAGCCAGGGAAGAAGCGGGGGAGCCATTGTTCGCCAACCCGCGCAACGCCGCCGCCGGAACGCTGCGCCAGTTGGACCCGCGCATCACTGCGTCACGCAAGCTGGATCTTTTTACTTATGGTATTGGTTACAGCGAGGGAGTTGACTTGCCGGAACATATTGCCGTGCTGAATTTATTAAGAGAAGAAGGATTTAAAGTAAACCCAGAATACAAAATCTTCAGAAACATGGAAGACTTGATTAACTACTGTTATCACTGGCAAACAGAACGTTTCAACCTTCTCTACGCTATTGACGGGCTGGTGCTGAAAGTAAACTCGCTGCCGCTTCAGGAAAGGCTGGGAGCAACCGCGAAAAGCCCGCGCTGGGCTATCGCGTATAAGTTTCCGCCCGAGCAGGCGGTTACCAGAGTAAAAAATATTTTTGTCCGGGTAGGCCGCACCGGAGTCCTTACACCCACGGCGGAGCTGGAGCCGGTTCGCTTGGCCGGTACTACAGTGAGCAAAGCGACCTTACATAATGAAGACAATATAAAAGAGAAAGATATTCGTGTCGGAGACCTGGTGCTGGTCCAAAAAGCGGGGGATATAATTCCGGAAATACTGGCCGCGCTGCCTGAGAAAAGAACAGGAGCGGAAAAGGTGTGGTCAATGCCGGCGGAATGCCCGGCCTGCGGCTCAAAAGTTGTGCGGGCCGGGGGTGAGGCGGCGGCACGCTGCACCGGAATGGCTTGCCCGGAGCGGCTCTGGGAAGAATTGATTCATTTTGCTTCGCGCAACGCCATGGATATTACCGGACTTGGGCCGGCTGTGATATCACAGCTGCTATCAGCCGGTTTGATTGGCGACCCGGCGGATCTCTACACTCTTCACTACGATGACCTGGCTTCTTTGGAACGTTTGGGTTCGAAGTCTGCCCGTAATTTGCTTGGAGCTATTGAAAAAAGCAAGAGCGCCTCACTGTCCAGGTTAATCTTCGCACTTGGCATACGCCATGTTGGCGAGCGGGCAGCTAAAATTTTAGCCGGACGATACGGTTCTTTGGACGGATTGATGTCCGCGACTCCGGAGGAGTTGGTGAATATCCCGGAAATAGGCCCTAAGATCGCCAGTAGTGTAGTTGATTTTTTTGCCAACGGGCAGAACAGAATGGTGATTGATAAGCTGATTAAAGCGGGTGTCAATACCCGTAGTGAAAGAGAAGGTCATAGTGGCGGTAGATATCTTGACGGAAAAATATTTGTGATTACCGGCGTTCTGGAGGATTTCAGCCGGCAACAAGCGCAGGAACTGGTCGAAAGCCTGGGGGGCAAAGTCACATCAAGCGTGAGCCGCAACACCAGCTATGTTGTTGTGGGAGAAAACCCCGGCTCGAAATATGATAAAGCCCTCGCATTGGGAATTACGATATTGAATGAAAATGAGTTCAAAAAAATAATCGCCGGGAATTAAAATTTTCAAAAATACTTGAGGCAATATGTTTGGGATATGCCAGAAAATCTAAACAGAGCTCAAACTTGCACGATTATTGCCCATATTGGTATAATGTTGTAGGTTTATAATAGAAAGAAGGTGGATTTTTGATTACTGGAAAAGACGTTGACCATGTCGCTCTTTTAGGCCGGTTGGAATTGACCGCCGAAGAAAAGGAGATGTTTACCAGGCAACTCAACGACATTTTGGAGCATTTCCGGTCCCTGGAGCGTCTCGATACTGAAAATGTGCAGCCTACGGCGCACGTCCTGCCTTTGCAGAATGTTTACCGTGAAGATCAAGTGGGACAGCACATGTCCCGCGAGGACGCTCTGTCGAACTGTCCCGACAGGGATGAAAACTACTTCAAGGTGCCCAAAATTGTCTAGGTGTTCAGGAGGTGTTAATAATTGCAGCTTTACCGGCTAACAGCCCACGAATTGCATGATCTTTTAATAAAAAAAGAAATATCGGCGGAAGAAATAAACAATGCTGTATTTGATCGGATCGAAGACGTTGAGGATAAAATTGGCGCCTATATTACCAGAACAAAAGAAAGTGCGCTTGAGAGCGCCCGCGCGGTGGACAAGCAAATCCGGAATGGTGAGGCAATTACTCCGCTTTCCGGCATTCCTATCGCTGTAAAGGATAATATGTGCACCGACGGTTTGCGTACCACCGCCAGTTCGAAAATATTGTCCAACTTCATTCCGCCTTACAGCGCTACCGTGGTGAAAAAGCTGGAAGCCGCCGGTGCGACTGTAGTGGGAAAGACGAATCTGGACGAGTTCGCCATGGGCTCATCAACCGAAAACTCTGCCTTTTTTACTACAAGAAACCCTTGGGATACACAGCGGGTGCCCGGTGGTTCCAGTGGCGGCTCGGCTGCCGCCGTTTGCGCCGGTGAAGCCGTTTGCGCCCTAGGTTCGGACACGGGTGGTTCCATTCGCCAGCCTGCTTCTTTTTGCGGCGTGGTTGGCATGAAGCCCACCTATGGGGCTGTTTCCCGCTACGGATTAATCGCCTTTGCCTCGTCTTTGGACCAGATCGGACCGTTTGCCAGGGATGTGACCGACTGCGCCCTGATGCTTGAGGCTGTCAGCGGACACGACCCCAAGGACTCCACTTCGGCAAACTATAAAGTGCCGGACTACACCGCTTCTCTGGTTAATGACGTACGCGGCTTGAAAATAGGAGTTCCTGAAGAATATATGGCTGAAGGAATCTTGCCGGAGGTACGCGTCGCCGTTAAAAAAGCAATGCTGTTGTTGGAGTCGCTGGGAGCGGTGGTGGAATACACCACCCTGCCGCATACCGAGTATGCTTTACCGACTTATTATATCATTGCGCCGGCTGAAGCCAGTTCAAATCTGGCCCGTTACGATGGCGTGCGGTATGGTTTCCGGGCGGCGGACGCCGGAGACGTAATTGATATGTTCATGAAGTCCCGGAGCCAGGGTTTTGGCCCTGAGGTTAAAAGACGGATTATGTTGGGTACTTACACGTTATCCGCGGGTTATTACGACGCCTACTACCTGAAAGCGCTAAAAGTGCGGACGTTGATCAAACAAGACTTCGACCGTGCTTTTGAAAAGTATGACGTGCTCTTGTCACCGACGTCTCCTTCCCCGGCTTTCCGGTTCGGTGAAAAAGTTGACGATCCGCTTCAGATGTATTTATCGGACATCTGCACGATATCGGTTAACCTGGCTGGAATCCCGGGAATTTCATTGCCTTGCGGCTTTGTGGACGGAATGCCGGTCGGACTGCAACTGATGGGCAAGCATTTCGACGAAGGAACATTGCTCCGGGTGGCGTACACGTTCGAACAGAATACCGGCTACCACAAAGAGTTTCCGGAAGTTATAGCCTGATATTGATTTAATATTAATTCCGACGTCTGACGTCCGACGTCCGACGACTGATTTGGGAGGGTTAAAATGACCCAGTATGAAACTGTTATTGGCCTGGAAGTACACGTGGAGTTAAAGACCAGGTCCAAAATATTCTGTGATTCCACCGCCGAATTCGGCAACGAACCCAATACTCACGTTTGCCCGGTTTGCATGGGGCTGCCGGGGGTTCTCCCGGTTGTCAATAAAAATGTGGTTGAATATGCAATCCGTGCCGCGCTGGCGCTCAATTGCCGGATTGCGAGCTTTTCCAAGTTTGACCGGAAGAATTACTATTATCCGGACATGCCCAAGAATTATCAAATATCCCAGTATGATTTGCCTATCGCCGAACACGGCTATCTCAACATAGAAGTTAACGGGGAAACGAGACGGATCGGGATTACCCGCCTGCACATGGAAGAAGATACCGGCAAACTGGTGCATCAAGGGAATATTACCACCACGCCTTTTTCGTTGGTGGATTACAACCGGGCCGGGGTACCCCTGATAGAAATTGTGTCCGAGCCCGACCTGCGCTCACCGGAAGAAGCGTACGAGTACCTCAATAAATTAAAAGCGATTATCCAATATACCGGTGTTTCTGATTGCAAAATGGAAGAGGGCAGCCTGCGTTGTGATGCCAACGTTTCAGTGCGCCCCGCCGGCAGCAAGGAATTTGGCACTAAAACAGAAATAAAAAACATGAATTCTTTTAAAGCTTTACAGAAAGCCCTCACTTATGAGGTCGAGCGGCAAATTGAGGTTGTTGAGGACGGGGGCCGGATTATTCAGGAAACCCGCACCTGGGACGAGGGAAAAGGAGTTACCCTTTCCATGCGCAGCAAAGAATACGCGCATGATTACCGTTACCTGCCGGACCCGGACTTGGTGCCGATGGTGATTGACCGGGAATGGGTGGAGGATATCAAGCGTTCGCTTCCCGAGTTGCCGGACGACCGCAAGGAACGGTATGTAAGCGAGTTCGGTTTACCCGCCTACGACGCCATGGTGCTGACAAACACCAAGGAGTTGGCCGATTACTTTGAGGCCTGCGTGGCTGCCTACTCAAACCCCAAAGCAGTTAGCAACTGGGTAATGGGGGATCTTTCCCGGCTGCTCAACGCAAATAACACAGACATAACCAGTTGCCCGATTAAGCCGGAACAACTGGCCGCTATGCTTCAGTTATTAGAAAAAGGAACGATTAGCGGCAAAATTGCCAAAACAGTATTTGAAGAAATGTTTGCTTCAGGTAAAGATGCCGAAACTATCGTAAAAGAAAAAGGACTGGTCCAGATCAGTGATGAAGGGGCTATAGCGGCTATTGTGGATGATGTCATAGCCAAGAACCAAAAGTCGGTAGAAGACTTCCGTGCCGGCAAGGACCGCGCTTTAGGTTTCCTGGTCGGCCAGGTGATGAAAGCGTCCCGGGGCAAGGCCAATCCTGAACTGGTGAACAAGCTGCTGAAGGAACGTTTAAGTTAAACAATTTTATTTCACATATAATAATAAAAAGTTACTCATACCTATTTGTATGAGTAACTTTTTATTATTATAAAGGTGATTTTATGCGATTAAGCTTTTGCCGGTGGCTTCAGCATGAGGATCAGTGCCAGACTGACAAAACAGAGCACGCCGGAAATAATCAGCGGGGTGGAGCTTAACTGACCAGCCACCGGGCTCTTCATCAGGTCGTACAGCATTGGGCCGAGGAGCGCGCCAATACCATAAGCCATAAATACTGTGCCATAATTCATACCCAGGGATTTAGTTCCGAAATAATCAGCAGTCATGGAAGGATATATTGCCAGGTAACCTCCAAAACAGAAACCGACCAGGGACACCCCGAGGAGGATGGAAGTTCCGGTAAGGGCCTTTAAGCCGATCATGGTAATGCCACAAAGCGTAAAGATTATCAGCAAGGTCTTGGTACGGCCTAGTTTGTCGGAAACCGTACCCCAGATCAACCGGCCTGCGGCATTGAATACGGAAACAGTCATTACGGCGGACGCTGCTAAAGCTTCGCCTAAACCTTGCGCGGTAGCAATTGGCAGTGCGTTAGAGATAATCATCAGACCCGCGGCGCTGCCAAAAAGATAAGAAATCCACATTAGATAAAATTGAGCTGTTTTTACCATCTCGCCGGTGTCGTAGTCACCACCGCTTGCTTTTCCGGTAGCCAGTACCGGCGGTTCCCAGCCGGCGGGCTTATAACCAGGCGGAGGGTTTTTCAAAAATTGAGCGCCAATTACTACGCAAATACCAAAAATAATGCCGAGGTAAGCAAATGTATCCAAAACTCCCTTGGAAGCGATGAGGCTTTTGGCTACCGGGGTAAAAACTAAAGCGCCACCGCCGAATCCGGCCACAGCCAGACCGGTGATCAAGCCTTTCTTATCCGGGAACCACTTTACACAGGTCGATAGCGGGCAAACATAACCGGCCCCGATACCCAGACCACCGATGACCCCAAAAGTTATATAGAGCCAGCCGAGAGATGTTGTCCATTTGGCTAATACAAGACCTACTCCCAGTAGTATACCGCCTATGGTGGCCACTGACCTGGGACCTATTTTATCCTGCATTTTACCGAAAATTACTGTCCCTATAGCGAAAACGAGAATAATAATTGAAAAAGTCAAATTTGTTGGTGCCGCATCCCATTTGAATTTTGTCATCAAGGGGCCTTTAAATACACTCCAGATATAAACTGCGCCCAGGGCAATTTGAATTAATAAGGCGCCGACCACAACAAGCCAGCGATTCGTTGTTTTTTCCTCCGGCAACTTTCTTTCCTCCCGTAATTAAAATTGTTATTAAATGTCTTTTCAATAACTATTGCTAATAACAAACTTAATAACTAATGTTTTAAAAAACTATGATTACCAAAGACTAACCCACAGGCTCGATTTGCCAATTCTCATTCACCCATAAACCGATACACTTAACTTCGTAATTCCACGCGCGAACAGTATTAACGGCTGATTCTAATTGCTCTAATTGCGTCTCTTTGGGGACCGGATTACCGGCGCAATCATGATGAGCCACAACAGCAATTAACTTCGAGCAATGCGCTCCAACGGAAATACTTACCCTATGCTGGATGGAAGCTACCCCCGGCTGATTTTCAGCCAGTATTTTCACCGGGCCCGGTTCGGTAATGGTGTCAATGAAATCAAGCTGATAATGACTTTTTAAGTATTCATTCACCGGCAACTGTGTTCTGCCATCCATACAGTTAATAGCTGTTCCAAAAACTCCGTGAGCCATTTTACACCTCCTTTCTAATATTATAATTAACTTTTTAAAAAAAACCTCCCCATTATGATTTAACCTTAATTGTTAGTATACATCTCTTTGCTTTTAATGGCAAGGTATGTTGTCTTTGGTTAATTATTATATATATGTCTGGTTGATGTGTTGATATTAAGGATTATTTTCGCTTTAAAGTAACAAAAATTTATGGTATTATTCGATTAGATAAGCTTCGGGTTTAATCCCGGTCAATATAATTTTTGCTACTAAAAAGGCGGTGGTAGAACTCGTAAAACTTGGGCGAAGCTTAATCGTTAACTAACATTATCTATCAGTATTTTTGCCGCCCTTTATATGTAACCTTTGTTCTGTGTTCTCAGGGACTAAAACTTATTTTCTGCCCCTAAAGGCAATACTTACACAGCCTTCTGCATGTATAGGGCTTTCGCAAGCGGCAAAAGTTTAATCCGCGTAACGGAGTTGTTCACTTTCAATTGCTTATAACTAAAGCGTAATAACGACCATTTTTTAGAAATACTCGTTTAATTTTTTAATTTCTTTAAGGATGGGCATTACTTGCCGGTCAACGTTTTATGATCAGTTGGTATTATTCTGGAGGGGAAAAATTGTTACCATTCTGATGCTAACTAATAGAATATGGTTTTGAGAGTTGTTATTGAAAATTTAAAAAGGAGGATAAGACATGCAAGACAATTCTAACCGAACATTAATTGTGGATTCCACAGCTAATCCTGCCCCCCTTGGTCTGATGGGGTTTGGGATGACGACAGTGCTTCTTAATCTGCATAATGCCGGTTTTTTTGCGCTGGGTAGCATGATCCTGGCCATGGGTATATTTTACGGCGGTATAGCGCAGATTATTGCGGGCATAATGGAATGGAAAAAAGGCAATACCTTTGGTACAACAGCCTTTACGTCTTATGGATTGTTCTGGCTCTCCCTAGTTGGTTTGCTGGTCATACCCAAAGTTAAATGGGGAGATGCTACGGAAAGCGTTGCTATGGGCGCATATCTTTTTATGTGGGGCCTCTTTACGGCGGTTATGTTCATTGGGACGCTTAAAATCAATCGGCGCCTTCAGTTTGTGTTTGGCTCACTGGCAGTGCTGTTTTTCCTGCTTGCCGCGGGGGACTGGACGGGTAATATCGCAATCACACATATTGCCGGTTGGGAAGGAATTATTTGCGGTTTTTCGGCTATATACACAGCTTTAGCTCAAGTGCTGGAAGAATTATATAGCAAATCTTAAACGATGTGGATGCCTGGTATTAAGACAAAAAATTAAAGCGTTCGGGGTATAAGAAAGAGCGCTCCAGCAAATGGTAGCGCTCTTTCTGTTTGTATACAATATTAGAATCATTATTAAAATCAATTGTGCTTTAAAGTTGCATAATTTTATGATACTATTCATTTAGATAATTTTCGGGATTAATCCCGTATTTTTTAATTTTATTGTTTGAAGATTTTTAGTTGGTTGATTGAGGGGTGATTAGACATCGTGCATAGAAGAAAAATAATTATCGTCGACACAACCTTGAGAGACGGGGAACAAACAGCGGGTGTTGTTTTTGCCAACAGGGAAAAGTTGCGGATTGCGAAGTTCCTGGATGAACTGGGAGTGGACCAGATCGAAGCCGGCATACCGGTCATGGGCGGGGATGAAAAAGAAGCTATCACGGCTATTTGCAAGGCCGGATTAAAGGCGAGCATCATGGGTTGGAACAGGCCGGTGCTCAAAGACATTGAAACTTCCCTGGAATGTGGTGTGGATGCGGTGGCGATTTCAATTTCCACCTCGGATATTCATATCAAGTATAAGCTAAAAACCACCAGAGAGTGGGTAATTGAACAAATGGTCAATGCCACCCATTTTGCTAAAAAAGAGGGTATGGAAATATCGGTCAACGCGGAAGACGCTTCCCGCAGCGATATAAATTTTTTGATTCAGTTTGCCAAGGCGGCCAAGGAAGCAGGCGCCAACCGTCTACGGTATTGCGATACTGTCGGCATCATGGATCCGTTTACCATTTATGAGCGGATCAAACAGATTAGAGATAACGTTGACATAGACATTGAGATGCATACCCATAACGATTTCGGGATGGCTACGGCGAATACCATAGCCGGTGTAAAAGCCGGCGCCAATTACGCCGGGGTCACTATTATGGGACTAGGTGAGCGGGCCGGTAACGCTGCCTTGGAAGAAGTGGTAATGGCTTTAAAACACTTATTTGATATAAACCTTAATTTTAAGACGGAAATGTTTGTTGAAATCGCGGAATATGTATCCCGGGCTTCTGGCAGGGAATTGCCCGCCTGGAAGGCTATTGTCGGCTCTAACATGTTTGCGCATGAATCTGGGATTCATTCCGACGGTATCATTAAAAATCCAAAGACATATGAAGCCTTTACCCCTGAAGAAGTCGGGCTTGAGCGCCAGATTGTGATCGGCAAGCATTCCGGTTCGGCGGCATTAAGGTCCAAATTTGCTGAATACGGGATAATCCTAACTGAACACCAGGCACAAGAATTGCTGCCAAGTATCCGTTCTCATGCGGTTTCAATGAAGCGGCCGCTTTTTGATAAAGAACTGGTTTATTTTTACGAAGACTATTTTGGAAAGAGGGATTAATATTGGGCCAGACAATCATTGAGAAGATTCTTTCCAGTCACTGTGGCCACACTGCCCGCGCCAACGAGATAGTAGTGGCGCGGGTCGACTACGTAATGGGTCAGGACGGAACTGCTCCTTTGGCAATTAATGCATTTAAGGACATGGACGGGAAGGAAGTTTTTGACCGTGAAAAAGTTGCTTTTGTGATTGATCACAGCGCTCCCAGCCCGAATGAGGGAGTTTCCGCCCTGCACAAGTTAATGAGGGAATTTGTTAAGGAAAAGGCGTTCCGTCTTTATGACATCGGCGAAGGTGTGTGCCACCAGCTTATCCCCGAGAGCGGGGAGGTAGGGCCGGGCAGCCTGGTTATTGGCGCCGATTCGCATACCTGCACTTATGGGGCGCTGAATGCTTTCTCCACGGGAGTAGGCTCCACCGACCTGGCGGGTGGTTTGATCTCAGGTCAGATGTGGTTTAAGGTTCCGGAGACTTTTAAATTTGTTTGTAATGGGACACTGCCGACAGGCGTGTTTTCCAAAGATTTGATTCTTTATTTGATTGGAGATGTTACCGCCGACGGTGCTACATACATGGCTGCAGAGTATGTTGGCGAAGCGATTGCCGCCCTTTCTCAGGAGGCGCGTTTTACTATTGCCAACATGGCTATTGAAATGGGCGCTAAAGCTGGTTTAATGGAAGCTGACGACAAAACATATAACTGGTTGAACAGGTTCACTAAACGTGAATTTGCCCCGGTAGTTGCCGATCAGGACGCGGTTTATGCTAAGGTGCGTGAATATGATGTGTCAAAGCTTGAGCCCCAGGTGGCCAAGCCTCACAAAGTGGACAATGTGGCTCCTGTCGGCGAGGTGGCGGGGAAGCCTATTCAGCAGGCATTGCTCGGTACTTGCACTAACGGCCGGCTGGAAGACCTGCGTATTGCCGCCGGCATTCTGGCTAATCGCAAAGTCCACCCGGAGGTCCGCATGATCGTGGCGCCGGCATCCCGGCGGATATTCTTGGATGCCATGGCGGAAGGGATTATCCAAACTTTGGTAGAGTCTGGCGCGGCTATAGTTACACCCGGTTGCGGACCTTGCGTGGGTACGCACAATGGTGTGCCTTCTGATGGTGAAACGGTTATTTCAACTGCCAACCGTAATTTTAAAGGGAGGATGGGTAATTCTAATGCTGAAATTTTCCTCGCTTCTCCCGCCACAGTAGCCGCCAGCGCTTTGACCGGGAAGATTACCGACCCACGGGAGTTCATATAGATAAAAATATATGACTATAAAGTTAGTTCAGTATGACGTGGCGCTTACCTGGAGGGCGATTTTAAAAGGCGAAGATGAGCCTGTTGATAAGCGCTACGCCATACGCCTGAGCAATCTTGATAAGCATATAAGAATATTTGCAAAGTAGGTGTTTTTATGCAGTTTAATGGAAAAGCCCATAAGTTTGGCAATGATGTAAATACGGATTATATTATCTCAGGCAAATATAAATTTAAAACGCTTGACATGAAAGAACTGGCCAAACATGTAATGGAAGATCTTGACCCGGATTTTTATCAAAAAGTTGCGTCCGGTGACTTCATTGTCGGCGGTTCCAACTTTGGTTGTGGTTCTTCCCGCGAGCAGGCTCCCCTGGCCATCAAATACGCGGACGTAAGCGCTGTGTTGGCTAAATCGTTTGCCCGTATTTTTTACCGTAATGCTATTAATACGGGTTTGCCCGTGGTGGAATGCGACACCGACCAGATCGGCCAGGGGGACGAAATAATCGTTGATCTGGCGGCCGGAGTGATTAATAATAAAACAAAAGGTAATGTGATTCCGATAAAACCATTGCCGGCTGTAATGATCAAGATATTGAACGACGGTGGCCTGGCTGCTCACTTCAGGAAATTTGGCGGGTTTAATTTTGATTGAGGTAGACAAAAATTTAATTATGTAATGATAAATATAAAATAATTAAGTAATAAGACCGGATGGATGATTCCATCCGTTTTTTTTCGTTAATTTAGCGGCGATTTTGGCGCTTATACAGAGAACTCATTTTGTATAAAAATTTATTTGCAAACCATACTAATAAAGAAAAATTTTCCCGAGGAGTTGATTATTTTGGCTAACCCGACTAGATTCGGTGAAGGTGAAGCGCGACTTAAAGCTATGCATGAAGCTGAATACCCTGGTGGCGTTGTGGTGGATCCAACCCCGATTACCGCTGGCCAGGAAGTGACGATTTTCTATAACGGCTTGCTTGGCAAGGAAGGGAATGGACAGGTTTACTTGCACTATGGTTATGGCCGGGACAAAAATTGGCGCGATGTGAAAGATATGCGGATGGAACGTACGGGTTGGGGTTGGGTGAGTGACATTACCGTGCAAAACTTTGAGGGCAGGTTAAGCTTTTGCTTCAAGGACGGCGCGAATAATTGGGATAACAATAACGGGACAAACTGGAGCTTTCAGATTCATGACGGCAGCCAAAGTTATTAGTAGGAACCTCTACCCAAAATCCCGGTAGGGATTTTGGGTCGCTTGGCAACTATACTCTCTGTCCGAACATGAGCCTCGTAATATACCCAAAGGTTGCTAAAAGCTAATTTGTTTTATATGAAAAAATAAATGAAGGGGGTTTGGAATTATTGAGAGTGCTGATGTTGTCCTGGGAGTACCCGCCTAAAAGTGTCGGTGGGCTGGCTCAGCACGTATATGACTTGACTAACGCTTTGACGGAAAATGGTGTGGATGTTCACCTGATTACCTCAGGCGGCCAGGGGACTCCCGCTTTTGAAAAAGTGCATGGGGTTAAAGTGCACCGGGTTGAGCCGTACCAAATATCATCACCTGATTTTGTTACCTGGGTTGCTCAGTTTAACGTCGCCTTGTTGGAACGCGCCATTTCAATCTCAAGTGATTTGGGTGAAATCCACATTCTGCACGCCCATGATTGGCTTGTCGCCTATGCCGCGCGGGCGCTCAAACACTCTTGGAAGATTCCGCTGGTTACTACCTTGCACGCTACTGAATACGGACGTAATAATGGTTTACATAATGACACACAAAGGCATATCAGCGATATTGAGTGGTGGCTCGCCTACGAATCCTGGCGGGTAATTTGTTGCAGCCATTATATGGAGGGTGAATTGAGGCACGTTTTTCAGATTCCGCAGGATAAAATAAAAGTTATTCCAAACGGTGTCGATCATACAAATTTTAAAGTCCGGGAAAGCGATGCCCGGCGCAGTGATTATGCCGCCCCGGATGAGCGGATAGTTTTCTACGTGGGCAGGCTGGTCAGGGAAAAAGGAGTTCAAGTTTTGCTGGACGCGGCGCCAGAGATTCTCGCTCATCATCCCCAGACCAAATTTGTTATAGCGGGCAAAGGTCCCTTTATGGATTCCCTAAAAAGACAGGCTATGCTAAGCGGCATCGCAAACAGGGTGTACTTTACCGGATACATAAATGATACGGTTCGGAACAACCTGTACAGTTGGGCCGACGTGGCTGTTTTCCCAAGTTTATACGAGCCTTTTGGGATTGTGGCCCTGGAAGCAATGGCGGCCCGGACGCCGGTAGTAGTTGCCGATAGCGGCGGACTTGGTGAAATTATAAACCATGGCATAGACGGCCTTAAAACATATACCGGTGACAGCCATTCCCTGGCGCAGAACATTTTGTCAGTCTTAAAACAGCCTCAGTTCGGCGATAAATTGAGAGAAAACGCTTATTACCGCGTTTTAAATGAATTCAATTGGGGAAAAATCGCCTGGCAGACAGCTTCGGTTTACCGGGAGGTGTTGGAAGCGCATCAGAGTACCGCCTGGTCGGCTGCCGGAAGGCAGGAAAGAATATTCAACCGGTTTGGCCGGATGTTGACCAGGTATAGTTAGACTTGCAAACGGAGGATGTCTCATGAAAGCAATTATTATGGCCGGCGGTGAAGGTTCACGTCTCAGACCGCTCACCTGCGGCAGACCCAAGCCAATGGTTCCGGTATTAAACAGGCCGGTCATGACTCATATTGTTGAGCTTTTACAAAAAAACGGCATCACTGATATAGGTGTGACCCTGCAATACCAACCGGAAGCAATTCGTGATCATTTTTCTAACGGCGCGGAGTATGGTGTAAATCTACAGTATTTTGTGGAGGAAACTCCTTTAGGAACTGCCGGCAGCGTTAAAAACGCGTCCGGTTTTCTCGGTGAGACTTTCCTGGTAATTAGCGGGGATGCATTAACAGACCTGGATCTTTCCCGGGCGGTGGAGTTTCATAAAAGGCAGGGTGCGATGGCTACCCTGGTGCTTACCAGAGTTGATTGCCCGCTGGAATACGGGGTAGTGATCACCGGTAAGGACGGAAAAATTACTCAGTTCTTGGAAAAGCCCGGTTGGAGTGAAGTTTTCAGCGATACGGTCAACACCGGTATTTACGTGCTTGAACCGGAAGTGTTGGAATATTTCGCTCCCGGTCAGAAATTTGACTTCAGCCAGGACTTATTCCCGCTGCTGTTAAGAAATCAAAAGCCTTTATTCGGTCTGGTTCTCTCAGGTTACTGGTGTGATATTGGCAATCTTACACAGTATTTGCAAGCACATCATGAAGCCCTGTCAGGTAAGGTTAACATAAATATCCCGGGTACGGAAATATCACCTGGCGTCTGGGTGGGAGAAGGTGCCCTCATCAATCCGGAAGCATCAATAAAAGGTCCTGCCCTGATCGGGGCCAACTGCCAACTGGGTGCGGGAGCGATAATCGAACCCTTTACTGTGCTCGGCCCCGGCTGCCTGGTTCAAGAGAGGGCCTCTATTAAAAGGAGCGTACTCTGGAACAATATTTACGTGGGAACCGGCGCGGCTCTTCGGGGCGCGGTGGTGGGCAACCGGGTGCAGGTACAGTCCCAGGCCGGCATTTATGAAGGCGCAGTGGTAGGCGACGATTCTATTATCATGGAAAACAGTCTTTTAAAGCCCGATGTCAAGTTGTGGCCTCACAAGCTGGTGGAAACCGGGGCTACTGTGCAACAGAGCCTGATCTGGGGGACATGCTCGCCGAAGAAAATTTTTGGTTTCGAAGGAATCAGCGGTCTCATCAATGTGGAAGTCACTCCTGAATTTGCCGCCAGGGTGGGCGCCGCTTTTGGCTCTGTGTCCGGGGTTGGGGCGCGTCTGGCCGTGAGTGCCGATAATTACAACGCGTCTCTCATGATCAAGGAAGCGGTAATAAGCGGAATGCAGTCGGCGGGTGCCGAGGTTTTAGATTTAGGGACCGGGATCACGCCGATGCACCGTTACAGTGTACGCTCCCTGAACTGCAAGGGAGGTGTGCATATCAAGGTTTCGCCGTTGACATCTGATAAGGTGGTCATGGTCTTCACGGACGCCCGGGGTGGAAACATCTCCAGAGGTATGGAGCGAAAGATCGAGAACGCGTTGGCCAGGGAAGATTTTCCACGGGTTGAAGTAAGCAGGATTATACCGCCGGCGGCAGTGCATAGTATGTCAAGGGATTATATTTCAGCCGTATGCGCCGGGCTGAACGGGCGCAGCCTGCGGGAAGCCAGTTTTAAACTGCTGTTGTGCTATGACCGAATCAACCTTGAAACTTTTGTTGCCGGTATCTGTGGGGAGTTGGGGCTTTCCCTGGAAGGCGATGGCCTTAACAGGGGTTGCACAGAATACCGCAGTTGGCGCTCCTACCAGGAAATGCTGCCGTCTCTGGCCCGCAATGTTATGGAAACCGGTGCCGACGCGGGCGCGGTGCTGGATCCCAACGCTGACCGCCTGATTTTAATAGACAACAAAGGGCGGGTCGTGCAAGACGATTTACTTGTCGCTTTAATCTCTTTGGTTATCCTGAAGGGGCATGGAGGTTCGGTTGTGGTCCCGGTAACCGCTCCCAGGGCGATAGAGACATTGGCCGAGCGCTATCAGGGCAAGGTGGTGCGGACAAAGACCGCCCTGCAGGATTTCCTGGATAAAGTGCTGACCGGTGGTAATCCAGGCTTGGAGGGAATTTCCCAATTCTTCCTGCACTTTGACGCTCTTTCGGCTTTGGTTAGAGTATTAGAGTTAATGGCACGTCACAATGCTTCTCTATCGGATATGCTGGATGAAATACCGTCGTTTTATACGGACAAGCGGGAAGTTCCGGTTTCCTGGGATGCCAAGGGCAGGGTAATCAGGTATTTGATTCAAGATCCTCCTACTAGCCGGTTGGAATTACTTGACGGTGTTAAAGTTTATCACCGGGATGGCTGGGCATTGGTGCTGCCGGACCCTGACGAGCCCGTCTGCCGGGTTTTCAGTGAAGGCAACACTATGGAAATCGCCGAGTCTCTTAGCGAGTTTTATATTAATAAAATAGCCGACATAGCGGGTGTAAAAAATTAAAACAGGCCGGTTGATTTAATATCTAAAATTGAAATGTGGTGATGGAAATGCGCCCGATCTGGAAAGGCGCGTTAAGCTTCGGCTTGGTTTATGTGCCTGTAAAGCTGTATTCCGCGACTGAGCAGAAGGACGTCAAATTCAATTACCTGCATGAGAAATGTAAAAGTCCGGTGCAGTACAAGCGTTATTGCCCGCATTGCCAGGTTGAAGTACCTATGGAGGAAATTGTCAGAGGCTATGAATATGAAAAAGGGAAGTACGTCATTATTAACGAAGATGACTTTGAAAAGCTAGCCGGGGCCAAAAGCGGCAGAAGCATAGAAATAATGGATTTTGTAAATCTTGAGGAAATAGACCCGGTTTATTATGAAAAGGCTTATTACCTGGCTCCCGGCGAGGGTGGCGCCAAGGTTTACGAACTTTTTAGACGGGCCATAGCAGATACCGGAAAAGTGGCGGTAGCCAGGGTAATCATACGCAACAGGGAAGCCTTGGCGGCGATCAGGGAGAGCAAGAATATCCTGGTCATGAGTACTATGCATTATCCTGATGAAATTAGACAAGCCGGCACCTTGCCGGAATTAAATTACCAGGTTGACTTGCATGATAATGAAGTTAAAATGGCGGTGAATCTAATTAACAGCCTGTCAGCCGAATTTCAGCCGGAAAAATACAACGATACATACAGGCAAGCCCTCATGGAAGTAATCCAGGCCAGAATAGCAGGTGAAGCCGTGGCGGTGCCGGAGAAAACTGAAGCCGGTAAAGTTGTCGACCTGATGGAAGCGTTGAAAGCAAGTATAGAATTGGCCAGGGAAGAACGGGATAAAAAGGGGAATGCACAAACAAGGGCTCGAACGGGAAAGGTTGCGGCGAAGCGAAAAACATCGTAAGAGGTGCGATCACGGCAATGAATGGAGAACAATTACCTCTGTTGCGCCCGATGCTGGCAGTCAGTTCGGAGCCATTTGACAGCGCCGCTTATCTGTACGAAATAAAATGGGACGGTTATCGTGGTCTTGCTTATCTTGACGCGGGCACAGTGATCCGTTCCCGTAACCTGATCAACTTAACCGGCAAATTTCCTGAGTTGGCCGGCCTGCATAAAAAAGTGCGGCGGTTGCCGGCGATTATTGACGGTGAGATAGTTGTTTTAGTGCAGGGGAAGCCTTCTTTTGCCAGTCTTCAGTCGCGCGGCAAGATGGCCGGTGCTGGTCAAAACAGCCGGGCTGGCTTTTACCCGGTTGTTTTTATAGCTTTCGACGTGTTATATGCTAATGGGAAGTCAGTGCTGAGACAGCCCTTGGCTGACAGAAAGAACATCCTAAAAGAAATGGTTTTGCCTGGAGACGATATTTTGCTGTCCCGTTATGTTTTCAGGGACGGTATTGATTTTTACAACGCCTGTGTCAAAGAAGGGCTGGAGGGCGCCGTTGCTAAAAAAGTGGAAAGTGTCTACCTGCCGGGCCGCCGGTCGGCTTCCTGGAAAAAGTTCAGAAATACCAGGGAAGCCGATCTGGTTATATGTGGTTATCAGCCCGGTGTGAACGGCCGGGGTCTGGGGTCACTCGTACTGGGCGGCATAAGGCACGGCGAACTGGTTTACCAGGGTAAGGTGGGGACAGGTTTTAACAGCCGGGAAGCAGAAATCTTACTGGACGGATTGCATAAAATTGAAACGGCGGACGCGCCTCTGGAGGACCTCCCGGTGAATGAACGTGGCCGCACCAGGTGGGTACGGCCCTTGCTGGTTTGTACGGTGGTGTACCTTACCGCTACAGCCGGCGGGTATCTCCGGCATCCTGTTTTTCAGGGTGTGCGTTGGGACAAGTCACCTGACGAGTGCCCGGCAGTGACAGGAGAATGAAAGCCGCTATATAAGGAAGTCTAAGTCATATTACTTGTCAATGCAACAGGCGAATTGGCCAGCTTATTAAATATATGGTTTATTACAGCGGTTTCAATATTGGTAAAGCCGTTGCTTAAAAAGCTGTAATTCCCCCCGTTGGTTACGAATATCACCCCGCAATTATTGACGGGATCAAAATACATGTCACTAACTAAGCCATAGGCCTCACCTGCATGTCCAACAAGTGTTCGTCCCGCCAACTGATCGGTAATGTGAAAAATTAATCCCATTTGCCGGTAAAAACCGCCTAAACCATTGCCGGACCACTGCATCTGCTGCATTAAATCTACCGTACCCTTGTTTAATATGCGCGCATCGTTATATACTCCGCCATTCATATGGGCAATCATAAATTTCGCCAGATCTGTCACGCTAGCCCGTACTCCGCCGGCGGGGCCAATATAATAATTGCCCAGGGGCAATCCGTATTCTCTCTTTTGAGGTTTTTCACCCGCCTGAAAGTCGTCATAAACAGGGACAATGTCATCGCCGCTCAGACGATATAGAACGGCAATATCATCAACATTGGTTATATCAGCCGCGTCATATGCGGCATCCATCCCCAACGGCTTGAATATATGGTCAATAGTATATTGTTCAAAACCTTCCCCGGAAATTTTTTCTACCAGACAGGCGATAATTCCAGCGCAAAAATTTGAGTAGTTGAAGTTGGTACCCGGCCTGTAATTACCCCATGTCAAATCGCTGTATGCAGAACCGCTGCGCTCTAAAAGATCTTTTAAGAGCGGCGGATTTGTCGAATTTATAGCCTTGTTGTAACCTCCCTGACTGCTTCCGTCCAAAATACTGGAAGTATGTGTGAGCAACATTCTAAAGGTTATTTTATCATCAGGATAATTAGGGTTTCTGACTTCAAATCCCAAATAATTACTTATATCATCATCAAGTCCGAACTTACCCTGTTCCCAAAGTTGCATTAACGCAGTGGCGGTAATAGTCTTGGAAATAGAAGCTAACCTATAAATCGTATCGGGAGTGGCCTGCTTATTTTCTTCTAGATCCGACCACCCATAACCATTTGACCAGATAACCTGTCCGTCTTTAACAAATGCCGCTGAAACCCCGATAATATCATATTTATTCATTTCCGCTAAAATAGCGCTATCTAGTTCATTATTTAAATTATTATAAGAAATATTCTGCCCTGAAATAGCATTAGAGGATAATTCCAATGCATTTGCCAATAGTAAGTGTATATTAGTTAAATAAACAACGGAATATATAATGAATAACGCAATACATATTGTTCTTATTTTCAATAACTTGCTATGAAATTGTATTCCATTGTGATATATCTTCATGGCTTATTACTCCCCCCATTTTCTAATGCCATTATAACTTTTATATGTGAACATTTTTTGAACAAATAAGTAATATTGTTCGAATATTATCAAATAATAAAAGCATGAATTAATATTCACGCTTTTTCAGGTAAGTACATATATTTTAAATACTGTGCAACCAAAGGCAATAAATCAATTGTTTGGCATAAGAAATTTAATATAGACAAACGGCCTTTTAAATTTAATTAAAAATATAAGGTGTGTAGTAGTTATGGATAAAGTTGTTAGGATTGATGGAAATGAATTAAAATTGACCAGTCTTGACAAGGTGATGTTAGCGGAAGGGCTGACAAAAGCCCATTTGATAGACTATTACTGCCGTATTGCAACGAATATTTTACCCCATCTTTATAACAGGCCGATTGTTATGAAACGTTATCCGGATGGTATTGAAGGAGAGGCGTTTTATCAAAAAGAATGTCCGGACTTTGCTCCCCAGTGGATAATGAGGTATCCAGTGAAGCATTCTAGCAAAATGGTAAATTACGTTGTATGTAATAACATGCAAACATTACTGTGGTTGGCTAATCTTGGTTGTGTTGAGATGCATGCCTGGCTGGCACGGTTAGAAAACCTGGAAAGTCCCGATCTGGCTGTCATGGATTTGGATCCGGCTGAAGGGGCAACTTTCCGCGACACAATGGAGGTAGCCTTATTGGTCCGTGGCGCTCTGGAGCAATTCAATCTGACTTGTTTCCCGAAAACATCCGGGGCCAGCGGGCTGCACATATTCATCCCGATTAAACCGGTTTACCCGTGGCAAGCTGTTACAGCCGCCATGAAATTCGTGGCGGAAACTGTGGCGGGAGTATATCCGGATAAAGCGACTGTCGAGAGAAAAATCGAAAAGAGAGCGGGTAAAGTGTATCTGGATTATTTGCAAAACGGCAGGGGTAAGACGATGGCCTTTCAATACAGCCTGCGGCCTTTACCCGGCGCTCCTGTTTCAACTCCGTTGGACTGGAGCGAGGTGGAAAAAGGAGATATACACCCACAGGATTTTAACGTGAAGACAATCTTTACCCGTGTTGAAACACAAGGGGATATCTACAGAGGGGTACTCAGCCGGAGACAATTATTGGATGAATTGTTGAAAATGGTTTGAAAATAGCTAACCTGTCTGTTGCAGAATTCCCCTGTATATTTATTTTTTTTACAGGACAGATTATTTAAAAAAGGAAATGTGGGGGACCATTATGCCCGAAAACCATCCTATTGAAGGTTTGATGAAAACGGCTATGGAAAGCATCAGGGAAATGGTGGATGTGAATACAGTTGTCGGCGACCCCGTTGAGGCGCCGGATGGAACAGTGATCATTCCTGTTTCACGTGTCGCTTGCGGTTTTGTGGCGGGAGGCGGCAATTTTGAAGCCAGCCGGGATTCTAAACAAAATGAAGGTGATGCGCAAGAGCCTGCTTTTGGGGGCGGTAGCGGTGCGGGGGTTTCAGTAAAGCCGATTGGTTTTTTGGTAGTCGGCAACGGGCAGGTGAGAATGCTCCCGGTGGACGGAAATTTGTTGGCTGATCGTTTAATCGACATGGCGCCGCATTTACTTTCACAAATCCAGTCAATATTTGGCTGTGGTGAGTCACAAGTGGGAGCCAAAGTGAACGTTGCCGCCCAACCGGCTTCATCTATATCTACCCAGCCATTGCAGTAAAACTGAAAATATCTATATTGCATAAGGAAATATATTTAGATCTGCGGATTATATTTACAAAAGGGGATGCTTCCTGGCATCCTTTTTAATTACGGCGATAAAAATAAATTTTTCAAGAAAGCAGGAAGATGTTGCCTTAATCCCGAAAAGAAGGGGCGAAAGTTATGATTAGGGGAGAAAACTTTTGGAAGAAAGAATATACTGGTTGGGGTGGCAGTACCTTTTGCCTGGTTCGGGTAAGCGTATTTGGTCGCTTGTTGAGTATTTTGGCTCAGTGAAGGCGGCCTGGGAAGCTGATGCTAAAGATTTGTCGGGAGCGCCGGGTGCGGGCGCTGAATGGTCGGCGGGTCTGTCGCGGCGCAAGGCCGGGCTTGATCTTGACAGTCTGGTCGCTAAATTGGAGTCTTTAGGTATTACTTTTATATGTCATAATGAATCTGGCTATCCTGAGAAGCTGCGTTCAATTTTTGACCCTCCCCCCGTTATTTTTATGCGGGGTTGCCTGAAATCCGCGGATAACCTTGCCGTGGCGGTGGTGGGGGCGCGAAAACCTTCACCCTATGGTCAGTTGGTGGCGGAAAAGCTGGCAAAGGACTTGGCCGCTGTGGGGATAACTGTTGTAAGCGGCATGGCCAGGGGAATTGATACCTTTGCGCATAAAGGAGCCTTGGCGGGTTGTGGTAGAACTATTGCTGTCCTTGGTTGCGGACCGGATGTTGTTTATCCCAGGGAAAACAAAAAAATAATGGAGCGGATAATGGATAATGGAGCTGTAGTTAGCGAGTTTCCTCCCGGGGCGTTGCCTGAAGCGTGGCATTTCCCCGCCCGTAACCGCATCATTAGCGGTTTGTCCCTAGGGACTGTTGTAGTGGAGGCTGGTGAAAGAAGCGGCGCTTTGATTACGGCGGATTTTGCCCTGGAGCAAGGTCGCGATGTAATGGCGGTGCCAGGTAATGTGGTCAATCCATTGAGCCGGGGGCCACACCGCCTGATCAAGCAAGGGGCCAGACTGGTTGAAGGAGCCGGTGATATCCTTGATGAACTTGGTATGGATAAACTTTTTCCGTTGCCGGATTCCATAGAAGAAGGCGCGGTAAAAATGAGCAAGGAGGAGGAAACGCTTTACCGTTTGCTTTCTTTGGAGCCGGTATCCCTGGATGAATTGATAAGACAATCCGGGCTTGTACCCCAAAAAGCCATAGCGGCTTTAATGTATCTGGAAATAAAGGGTTTAACCAGGCAGCATCCAGGTAAATCTTATACCCGGACGGGCCGGAATATGGTATAAAAAAATGGTTGGACAGATTAATTTTAAAAAGTATGCTATAATAGATGGCAATAAAAGCCAGGCGATATATAAAATGAGGTGTGTCGTTTGTCAAAAACTTTAGTAATTGTTGAGTCCCCCGCAAAAGCAAAAACAATAAGCAAATTTTTGGGTAAGAAATACATGGTTAAGGCTTCTATGGGGCATGTGCGGGATCTGCCCAAAAGCCAGTTTGGGGTAGACGTATCAAATGGATTTAACCCAAAGTATATAACTATACGCGGCAAAGGCAATACTATTAAGGATTTGCGGGCAGCTGAGAAAAAAGCGGACCAGGTGTTGATTGCCTCCGACCCTGACCGGGAAGGTGAGGCTATTGCCTGGCATCTCCAGAATATCCTCGAAATACCAGACGACGAACCTTGCCGTATTGAATTTAACGAGATAACCAAGCAAGCCATACAGAGTGCTGTGACGCATCCCAGGGTGGTTGACGCCGACCTGGTGAATGCGCAGCAAGCCCGCCGTATTCTTGACAGACTGGTAGGTTATAATTTGAGTCCGCTATTATGGCGAAAAGTCAAAAAAGGTCTTAGCGCAGGCCGGGTTCAATCAGTAGCCGTTAGATTGATATGTGACCGCGAAGAGGAAATAGAATCTTTTGAACCCGAAGAATACTGGACTCTCACGGGTAGTTTTATTAAAACAGGAAGCGCTCCTTTTGAAGGGAAGCTGTATAAATATTTAGGTAAAAAAATTGATATCGATAGCGCGGAGAAGATGCGGGAAGTGTTGGATAGCCTTAAAGGCACGCATTATACCGTGACTAAAGTAACCCGTAAGGAAAAAAACCGCAAGCCCGCGCCGCCTTTTATCACAAGTACTCTTCAGCAAGAGGCATACCGAAAGCTGAATTTTACTTCAAGAAAAACTATGATGATTGCCCAGCAGCTTTACGAGGGGCTTGATCTTGGAAAGGAAGGAACTTCCGGACTGGTG
Source organism: Pelotomaculum isophthalicicum JI (assembly GCF_029478095.1). NCBI lineage: Bacteria > Bacillati > Bacillota > Clostridia > Eubacteriales > Desulfotomaculaceae > Pelotomaculum > Pelotomaculum isophthalicicum. The sequence goes on from NZ_JAKOAV010000003.1 coordinate 59,827, forward strand.
ACTTATATTCGCACTGACTCCACCAGAGTGTCGGAAACAGCCCGCAGTGAAGCGCAGGATTATTTGCGCAAAAGGCTTGGGGCGCACTATGTGGGTAAGAATACGCCGAGGCCGGCGGGAAAAGGCAAGATTCAGGATGCCCATGAAGCTATTCGTCCAACGTCGGTTAACAGGGAGCCGGACTTAATAAAAAGTTTCCTGACTAATGATCAGTATAAGCTCTATAAGTTGATCTGGTCCCGTTTTTTAGCCAGCCAGATGAGTCAGGCTGTTTTTGACACAACCAGTGTGGATATAAGCGCTGGTGATTATATGTTCCGGGCTACTGGCTCAGTAATTAAATTTCCGGGATTTATGCAAGTTTATACCGAAAGCAGGGATGACGGTGAGAAAGATGAGGAGAAACTGCTTCCGGAGTTGAGCGAAGGAGAAAGCGTGGAAGCGCGCTCACTAACGCCAAAACAACATTACACCCAGCCGCCGCCTCGTTATACAGACGCGACATTGGTTAAAACTTTAGAAGAAAAAGGAATAGGCAGGCCGAGTACATATGCGCCTATTGTTGAAACAGTTATAAAGCGAGGCTATGTAGTTAGGGAGAATAAACAACTCTACCCGACAGAATTGGGCACAACAGTAGTTGATTTATTAAAGAAACATTTTTTAAACATTATTGACATTGAATTCACCGCGGGTATGGAAGAGGAGCTGGACAGAATTGAAGAGGGTACGGTGAACTGGGTTCAGGTTCTCGACAAGTTTTATACACCGTTTAATCAAACCTTGCTAAAAGCGGATAAAGAGATTGGACGTGTTCAGGTTGCCGATGAAGTCACAGATGAAATCTGTGAACAATGCGGACGCAATATGGTGATCAAAATGGGCCGTTACGGCAAGTTTTTAGCATGTCCGGGTTTTCCGGAATGCCGCAACACAAGACCGCTCTTAGAACCAACCGGTGTCGGTTGCCCGCGTTGTGAGGGGGAACTTGTAGCCAGACGCTCTAAAAAAGGGAGAAAGTTTTACGGTTGCAGCCGCTACCCCGAGTGTGATTTTACAATCTGGGATCAGCCTGCGAAAGTTAAGTGTCCGGTTTGTGGGGGCTTGATGATTGAAAAGAAAGGAGCGGGGAAAAAAATAACCCTGCGCTGCATAAACGAAAAATGCAGCAATAAGGATGTCGCAAATAGTAAAGTGAAGAGCAGAATAAAGAAAAATTCGGAAAATAAAGTTGAAAATATATCATTGCAATAAGATATAATTATTTTTGCCCCAGTTGTTCTAAAAAAAGGGAGAAAATAATGGCTGAACAGGTAGTAACCGTTGTCGGAGCGGGTTTGGCCGGCGCCGAGGCAGCCTGGCAATTAGCGAACCGGGGGATAAGAGTCAGGCTGTACGAAATGAGGCCGGCGAGACAAACACCTGTCCATCGCACGGGTGATTTTGCGGAACTGGTTTGCAGCAACTCCTTGCGCGCGGCTGCTCTGGTAAACGCGGTTGGCCTTTTGAAAGAAGAGATGCGCTTGCTTGGCTCTCTCATTATGGAATGCGCCGGAGAAACAAGAGTGCCGGCCGGTGGCGCCCTTGCCGTTGACCGCAATACTTTCGCCGGGCGGGTTACTGAGAAGTTATCCGCGCACCCGATGGTGGACATTTACCGTGAAGAGATAATGCAGGTACCTAAGGATGGGGTGGTTGTCCTGTCCACCGGGCCGCTTACAGCGGAAGCCATGGCGGGGAGCATCAGAGAGTTTACCGGAGAAGAATGTTTCTATTTTTATGATGCTGTCGCTCCAATTGTAACGTATGAATCTTTGAATATGGAGAAGATATTTCGTTCCAGCCGTTATGGAAAGGGAGAGGCGGCCTACCTAAACTGTCCGATGAACAAGGAAGAGTATGAGATCTTTTGGGACGCCTTGGTGCATGCCGGGCAAGCGCCGCGGCATGAATTTGAGAAAGAGAATTATTTTGAAGGATGTATGCCGGTAGAGATTCTGGCGGCGCGCGGTAACGAGACTCTTTTATACGGTCCGCTCAAACCGGTTGGTTTGACCGACCCGCGAACAGGCAGGAGACCTTATGCCGTTGTACAGCTAAGACAGGATAATACTGAAGGAACCTTGTTCAATCTGGTGGGTTTCCAGACATCCCTTAAGTGGAACGAGCAGAGCCGGGTTTTCCGGCTTATTCCCGGACTGGAAAACGCGGAGTTTGCCAGGTTCGGAGTTATGCACAGGAACACATTTATTAACGCTCCGGTATTGTTGTTGCCTACTTTTCAATCTAAAAAACGCCTGTCTCTTTTCTTCGCCGGCCAGATAACCGGTGTGGAAGGGTATGTCGAGTCGGCGGCATCCGGTTTGATGGCGGGTATTAATGCGGCGTTGCTTGTTAGCGGCAGGGAACCGGTTGTTTTCCCCCGCGCGAGCGCGCACGGATCATTGGCATATTATATAACCAACGCTGATCCGTCCCATTTCCAGCCGATGAATATCACTTTTGGTCTTTTCCCCCGGCAAGATGTTAAAATTAAAGATAAAAAAGAACGGTACAAGATGATTGCCGAAAAAGCGCTGGAATCTATCGCGAAATTCAAAGAATCCGTTGTTTGAGAAGGAATTGCCGTGTACAGCTATATAGATAATTTTTTAATTTACCTAAAGATAGAAAAAAACGCTTCTCCGAAAACAATTGATAATTACCAGAAAGATTTGTTTCAAGGTTTGGAGTTTATTTCTCGTCAGGTAAATAAAGAAGATTTCGCTATCCATCCGGCGGATCTGGACCACCGGATTTTTCGCGGCTTTTTGGCTTTCTCGCAAAGAAAGGGCCTCTCGCGGGCTACCATAGCCAGACGGCTGGCGGCGTGGCGGTCGTTTTACCGCTACTTGAAGAGAGAGGAAATTGTAGACGAAAACCCTGTGGCAAAGTTGTCTAACCCGCGGTTGGATAAGCGCTTGCCTCGTTTTTTGTATGAAAACGAGGCAAAACTGCTGGTGGAAGCGCCTGATTTGGGAAATCCCCTGGGGATGCGTGACCGGGCGCTCCTGGAAACTTTGTATGCTGGAGGGTTGCGGATTAACGAACTGGTATCACTCGATCAGGGTGATCTCGATCTTGGCGCGGGGTACGTCCGGGTGATGGGTAAGAGAGCGCGTGAGAGACTGGTGCCGTTGGGCTCTCAAGCGGTAAACGCTTTGATGCGTTACTTAAAGGATGCCCGTCTTAAATTATTGATTAACGCTTCCGGGAAGAGGACGAAAGGTGCGGCTCAAATTAACATTGAAAAAAACATGTCTGCGGGTAAAATGCCGCTCTTATCTTTAAATAATGCTGTTTTTCTTAACCGGTGGGGTGAAAGGTTATCAGAGCGGGGAATTCGTAAAATAATTGACAAATACGTAAATAAAGTCTGTATTGATAGGAAAATAAGCCCGCACACGCTCCGCCATTCTTTCGCCACTCATTTGTTGAACGCCGGGGCGGATCTTCGTTCGGTTCAGGAAATGCTTGGCCATATCAGCCTATCCAGTACACAGATATATACACATGTTACCGGTGAAAGGTTAAAGCAGGTTTATAGAAAGGCTCATCCGAGGGCGGAGGAGTGAAACAAGGTTTGGTTACCCTGCTATATGAAAATATATAGAATTACATAAAATTATATAAAGTTCTGAAGGGGGTATGATAATGTTTCACGCTACGACAATAGTTGCGATAAAAAAAGAAGGGAAAGTGGCTGTTGCCGGTGACGGACAAGTTACTTTCGGCCAGAATACGGTTATGAAAAAAAGCGCCAAGAAAATAAGGCGGCTTTATAAAGATAAAGTTGTGGCTGGATTCGCCGGATCTGTCGCGGATGCCTTTACTTTATTTGAAAAGTTTGAGGGGAGGCTGGAGGAATACCACGGCAACTTGCAGCGGGCAGCTGTTGAGTTGGCGAAGGAATGGCGTACTGATAAAATTTTGCGCCGTCTGGAAGCGCTTTTGATCGTAGCCAGCAAGGATGACTTGTTGATCATATCCGGGGGGGGCGAGATAATCGAACCTGATGACGGCGTAGCGGCCATCGGTTCCGGTGGGCCTTACGCGTTGGCTGCGGCGCGCGCTCTAATCAGGCATACTCAGATGGGCGCCGGTGAAGTTGCCAGAGAAGCACTGTCTATAGCCGCTGATATTTGTGTGTATACCAATGACAATATCATTGTTGAAGAAGTATAATGTCTCAGGAGTCAGGAGTCAGGAGTCAGGAGTCAGGAGTCAGGAGTCAGGAGTCAGGAGTCAGGAGTCAGGAGTCAGAATGAGAGAACAGTATCTTTCCGAGATGTTCTGAATACTGACTGCTGAATTCTGAGTACTTGAATATGGGAGGTTAAATAATGGAAGAGCTAACGCCGCGTCGCATTGTTGAGGAACTTGATAAATACATCGTCGGCCAGGGAAAGGCTAAAAAAGCTGTAGCCGTGGCCTTGCGTAACCGCTACCGGCGTAAAAAGTTACCTGAAGATTTTAGAGACGAAGTGATCCCAAAAAATATCTTAATGATTGGTCCGACCGGTGTCGGTAAGACCGAAATCGCCCGCCGCCTGGCCAAGCTGGTAAAGGCTCCTTTTGTCAAAGTGGAAGCGACGAAGTTTACAGAGGTGGGTTATGTCGGCAGGGATGTCGAAAGTATGATCAGGGACCTTGTGGAAACAGCGATTAGAATGGTCAAACAGGATAAACTGAAGGAAGTAGAGAGTAAAGCCATAGCGATTGCCGAAGAAAAAATTATTGAACTGCTGGCGCCATATCCGGTGCAGGAAACTCCTCCGCGCAATCCGTTGGAAATGCTTTTTGGCGCCGCAAAGCCAAATGAACAGAGCGACAGCAGCCAGGACCAAAGGTTTAAACGGATCGATTTTGAAAGAGATATGTTAAAGGAAAAGCTGGCAAAAGGCCAACTGGAAAATGAGTATCTAGAGATTGAAGTGGAAGATAACAAACCTCCCATGGTCGAAGTGTTTACAGGTTCGGGTATGGAGGAAATGGGAGTTAATATTCAGGATATGCTCGGTGGTTTTTTGCCGAAGAAGAAACACAAACGTAAAGTAACCGTGCAGGATGCAAGAAAGATTCTGGTCCAACAGGAAGCGCAAAAATTGATTGACATGGATGAGGTAACGACACAGTCAATAAAACGGGTGGAAGATGATGGAATTGTTTTCCTGGATGAGATCGACAAGATTGCCGGTAGGGAAGGATATGGGCCAGATGTATCCAGAGGCGGGGTGCAGCGTGACATACTGCCGATTGTTGAAGGTTCCACTGTTGTAACAAAATACGGGCCGGTTAAAACCGACCACATTTTGTTTATTGCCTCGGGAGCTTTTCATATTTCCAAGCCATCGGACTTGATTCCGGAACTTCAGGGGCGTTTCCCGATCCGTGTTGAACTTGAGAGCCTCACTTGCGAGGATTTTCAACAGATTTTGACGGAACCCAGAAACGCGCTAATTAAGCAATATACTGAATTATTGGCTACAGAAGGATTGTCGGTTAAATTTTCAAAAAATTCACTTGAAGAAATCGCAAAAATAGCTTATACTGTTAATGAACAAACAGAGAACATTGGAGCACGCCGCTTGCATACAATCTTGGAAAAACTATTAGAAGATCTGTCTTTTGAAGCGCCTGAACTCAGTGATAAGATTATCGAAATAGATCGCCAACAAGTTGTAGAAAAATTAGAAGATGTGGTTAAAAATGAGGATTTGAGTCGGTATATTTTGTAAGGGGGAAATAACGACAAGGATGCATAACTTGCTCGCCAAAACACGCGCTATCAATAATCTGGTTTTGAAGTCAGTAGGGCATGCCGTAGATTTTAATATTGTGTCAAGTGTTCTCAGTAAACATATTGAGGCAAGTATTTACATACTTGATCAACGTGGCAAAGTACTGGGATACTCTTACCTCGAGGATTGGGTTTGCGACATAATGAGAGAGATTGTTGAAGGCCGCGGTGGGTTCCCTGAAGAGTATAATGAGAATTTAATGAAAATAAATGAGACTACCGCTAACTTCAGCCAGGTGGGCAATGCATGTGTTTTTAGTGAAAAACCGTGCCGCTTTAATAATAAAATCACTACCATGGTGCCAATCGCCGGCCCTGGTTCCCGCCTAGGCACCCTGGTGCTGGCTAGATTCGGCAGCTACTTTACAGATGAGGACCTTATTTTAGGGGAGTACGCTGCAACTGTGGTGGCTTTGGAAATACTCCGGTCACGGGCTAAAAAGATTGAGGAGGACGCCCGTAGTCGCGCGGCCGTGCAAATTGCCTTGGCCACTTTGTCTTATTCCGAATTGGATGCCATCCAGAATATTTTCGAGCAGCTCGGCGGGGATGAAGGATTGCTGGTGGCCAGTAAAATAGCCGACCGGGTAGGCATCACCAGGTCTGTTATAGTGAATGCCTTGCGCAAGTTTGAAAGCGCGGGCGTTATTGAGTCTAAGTCTCTTGGCATGAAAGGCACATATATCCGTGTTCTGAACGATCACCTGCTGGAAGAATTGGAAAAGCTCAGCGCTATGAAAAAATAACGGACTGGAGCTTAATGGGTACTAAAATATTATCACCCCGGCTTGCGCCGGGGTATTATTTATGGTAGAATACGGCTTAGTGTGAATTACACACGTTGCTGGATTCAGGTAAGGGTGCCCGGTTATTTAGGGCCTTACCGGATATGAAGGCAGCGGAGGAACAAAACCATAGCGGGGGGAGGTGTTTATCAGATGGGTGTAATATCTATGAAGCAGCTATTGGAAGCGGGTGTTCACTTCGGGCATCAAACCAGGCGCTGGAATCCTAAAATGGCTCCTTATATTTTTACAGACCGTAATGGTATCTATATCATAGATTTGCAGAAAACGGTTAAAAAGGTCGAGGATGCTTATAATTTTGTCAAACAACTTTCTCTTGAAGGCGATTCCATTCTTTTTGTCGGTACAAAAAAGCAAGCCCAGGAGTCGGTGCGGGAAGAAGCGGAACGATGCGGCATGTTTTATGTAAATCAACGCTGGCTTGGGGGTATGCTCACTAATTTCCAGACGATCAGGCGCAGGATTGACCGCCTGCATGAACTGGAGAATAAGGAAGCTAACGGGACACTGGAAGTTCTCCCCAAGAAAGAAGTAGCCCAATTAATGCATGAGAAGGAAAAATTGCAAAAGTTTTTAGGTGGCATTAAAGATATGCGACGGCTGCCGGGAGCGTTGTTCGTCGTAGATCCCCGCAAGGAGCGTATTGCCGTTGCGGAGGCGCGCAAGCTAGGTATCCCTATTGTTGCCATTGTGGATACCAACTGCGACCCTGATGAAGTGGATTATATCATACCGGGAAACGATGATGCAATCAGGGCGGTTCGCCTCTTAACCGGTAAAATGGCTGAGGCTGTTCTCGAAGGCAAGCAGGGAGAACAACTAGCGGAATAAAGTCTAACTAGGCGGGGGATGTCTTTTACAGGAAACCCCTGCCTTATTTTGTAAATAAGAAAAATTGAACATGAACCGATTCTTGGTAATCTTATGAACAGCTGCGGCATGTTCGTTCTTTGATTGTTCCGGAGTAAACTTGGATATAATATTATAGAAATGTAAAAGAAGTAAATAAAGGGGGATCTTGACTATGTCTGCTATATCAGCCAATTTGGTGAAAGAACTTCGGGAGCGTACCGGTGCTGGAATGATGGACTGCAAAAAAGCCCTCACTGAAACGAACGGTGACATTGAAAAAGCCGCCGATTATCTGAGGGAAAAAGGGTTGGCGGCTGCCGCGAAGAAAGCCGGCCGTATTGCCGCGGAGGGTTTGGTTGAATCTTACATACATGGAGCCGGAAGAATTGGCGTCTTGGTTGAAGTGAATTGTGAAACCGATTTTGTAGCCAAGACTGATGAATTTAGAAATTTTGTCAGGGAGATAGCGATGCAAGTTGCCGCCGCTAAACCTGAATACGTTAATAAAGATGATGTACCGGCGGATGTGCTGGAAAAAGAGCGTTCAATACTTCGCGCCCAGGCTTTGAATGAAGGCAAACCGGAAAAAATAGTTGACAAGATGGTGACTGGGCGTATAGAAAAGTATTATAAAGAAGTATGTCTGATGGAGCAACCTTTTATTAAGGATCCGGATGTTACTATTAAAAAATTATTAACAGAAAAAATTGCAAAAATTGGTGAGAATATTAGCATCAGACGTTTTACCCGCTATGAACTGGGCGAGGGACTTCAGAAAAGACAAAATGATCTCGCCGCTGAAGTGGAAGCGGCTACTCGAAATGCCGGTAAATAGTGTAAATTTATAAATAAATAGGGCGTAAATATATTTAATTTAATAAACGCGTTAAATGGAGGTTTGCCTCGTATGGTTTCTCCGAAATACTGGCGTATTGTTTTAAAGCTAAGCGGGGAAGCGCTGGCCGGTTCTTTGGGATATGGCATAGATCCTGATGTGGTTAACACTATCGCCAGACAGGTCAAAGATGTAATGGAATGCAGGGTGCAGTTGGCGGTTGTGGTTGGGGGAGGAAATATCTGGCGTGGGATTGCCGGAAGCGCCAAGGGCATGGACCGGGCGACGGCTGATTACATGGGAATGCTGGCCACGGTGATGAATTCACTTGCCTTACATGATGCGCTGCAAAAGCATGGGGTGGATACACGCACGCAAACCGCTATTGAAATGAGGGCGGTAGCCGAGCCCTATATCAGGCGGCGCGCAATAAGGCATATGGAGAAAGGCAGAGTGGTGATTTTTGCCGCCGGTACTGGTAACCCATATTTTTCCACTGACACGACCGCGGCCTTGCGGGCGGCTGAAATTGAGGCGCAAGTTATTTTAATGGCAAAACAAGTGGATGGCGTTTATGATTCTGACCCGTTGAAAAATCCAAACGCAAAAAGATTCAAAGAGCTAAGCTATATAGAAATGATCAACCGCGGACTGGGTGTTATGGATTCTACTGCTGCTTCGCTATGCATGGATAACAAGATACCGTTAATTGTTTTTGATTTAAACAAGGAAGGTAATATTAAAAAAGCGATCTTTGGAGAAAAAATCGGAACTTATATCGGGGGTGAGTTTAATGGCGAAAGAAATAATCAGTGAATCTGAAAGCAATATGAAGAAAACCGTTGAGGTAGTGAAAAAAGAGTTTGCCTCTTTGCGGGCAGGCCGGGCCACTCCGGCGCTATTGGACAAGATCACAGTCAACTACTACGGTACACCGACGCCTATCAACCAACTCGCTAATATTTCAGTGCCCGAAGCCAGACTCCTGGTTATTCAACCATGGGATAAAAATTCTTTGCCGGAAATTGAACGGGCCATTATGAAATCCGATCTAGGTATTCCGCCTGCCAGTGACGGTGCGGTAATAAGGCTTGCCATACCGCAGCTAACTCAGGAAAGACGGGCTGATTTGATGAAGGTCATTAAGAAGAAAGCGGAAGAAGGCCGGGTGGCAGTGCGTAATATTCGCCGCGATACCAATGAGCAGCTTAAAGCTTCTCAAAAAGAGGGCAAGTTGTCTGAAGATGAATTAAAGCGCAGCCAGGATGAAGTCCAGAAAATAACCGACCGTTTTGTTAAAGAAATCGATGCGCTTTTATCAACAAAAGAACAGGAGATAATGCAGGTTTAGATGAACGAGTGTCTTGATCTCGTTGGCCTGACTTTAGATGATGCTCTTGAACGTTGCGAGAAACTGGGATTGGCTGTTGATATTTTAGTCACCCGGCCTGTTCAAGGGATTTCTGGTGAAAGACTGCGTGTCGTACGATATAGATATATTTCAGGTAAAATGGTGCTGACAGTGGTCTTCGAAGATATTAGGAAAGGAGGTAGTGAAGGGTGGCCTACAAGATAACTGACGAATGTGTGGGATGTGGTACTTGTTTAGACTCTTGCCCGAATGAAGCAATTATCGAAGCAGATGATGTCTGTAAGATTGATCTTGAAAAGTGTCAGGATTGTGGTGTCTGCATAGATTCCTGTCCTACGGGAGCTATTATTGAAGAGTAACGGATAAGCCCCCTCACCTGTACGAGGGGGCTGTTTATATGGTAAAATATGTACAACCGGCGATCCTGGAGGGCATTATTGCTATGTTTAATAGAATTATCAACTTCTGGCGTAAAAAAGAGTCTGATGAATCAGGGCCGGGAGTACAGGAAATGTTAGATATGATTGACAAAAAAAGATTGCCTAAGCATATTGCCATAATCATGGATGGCAACGGACGTTGGGCGCAAAGGCAGGGGTTGCTGCGGGCTATCGGTCACAGAGCGGGAATGGAATCTCTCAGGGATATAGTTAAGTTGTGCTGCGAACTGGATATTCAAGTGTTAACCGTATATGCCTTTTCTACTGAAAACTGGAAGAGGCCCCAGGAAGAAGTAGTTGTTCTGATGGACTTGCTGGTCGAGTATCTCAATAAAGAAATGCGTGAACTTAATGAAGAAGGAGTACGCATTAACCCGATCGGCAGGTTGGATGAATTGCCGCAACCGGCTAGGGATGCCCTGGCTGATGCGGTTAAATTGACCCGTGACAATAACCGGCTTATATTAAATATAGCCTTAAACTACGGAGGACGTACGGAAATAATTGACGCCATACGGGCAATCGTTACAGATATAGAAAAGGGTTGTTATAAAGCCAGTCAAATTGATGCTAATTTGATTTCAGAACACTTGTATACTGCCGGTCAGCCCGAACCGGATCTATTAATCCGGCCTTCCGGTGATTACCGGATAAGCAACTTTTTACTATGGCAGCTGGCCTATACTGAATTTTGGTTTACTTCCACATTATGGCCCGAATTCCGGCGCTATCACTTGTTGCGCGCTCTGGTTGAATACCAGCGGCGGGAGCGCCGTTTTGGCGGGTTAAAATCAAAAAGTTAATGGGTAAAATAGATAACAACCTGACAGGTTGGTGAAGACGTGCTCCTGCAAAGAATAATTAGCGCCTTGGTGGGTGCGCCCCTGATTATCCTGGCTGTTTATCATGCAGGCTTACCATTGTTACTGTTAACTGGAATAATCGTTTTTCTCGGGTTGAGAGAAATATCGGAAATGCTGTCCAGATTGGGGATAAAACCGTCTTTCTGGCTAGCCCAGGCTGGAGGTTTAATTTTACTTGGCGGGGCATATCTATATCATGATGGATATCCTGGACCTACCATCACTATCATTTTATTCCTGCAACTAATTGCAACAGTGGCTTTTTATCCGCGTTATTCATTGTTAGACATCGCTGGTACCCTTATGGGTACGCTTTATGTAGGCTTAATGTGTTACTTTTATCTTTTAAGAACCCTTCCTGACGGGTGGATTTGGCTTGTTTTTATGTTTGCTGGTACGTGGGCCTGTGATACTGTCGCCTTTTTTGTCGGGAAAGCTTTCGGTAAAAGAAGAATCGCTCCGGTGTTGAGCCCGAAGAAAACTCTGGAAGGAGCCGCCGGAGGTCTTTTAGGAAGTGTCATTATATCTTATTTGTTTGCAATCATTTATCCATTTTTACCTTTACCCAAATTGTTATTGTTAGGGTGTATGCTGGGAGTTGCCGCTGAAGTGGGTGACTTGCTTGAGTCAGCTTTTAAGAGACAGGCCGGTCTTAAAGATTCCAGCACTTTAATTCCGGGGCATGGCGGTATACTTGACCGTTTTGACAGCGCCTTGTTTACCGCTCCCCTTGTTTATTATTACGTGCGGCTCTTTATTATCGGTTAAGGTGGCTTGATAAATGCCAAGGAAACTGGTCTTGTTAATTTACGCGGTTATAACTTTGTTAATTGTTCTGGCTGCTGTCAAGTATATATTACCGGTGCTGGTGCCCTTCATAATAGCTCTGGTTTTTAGTTTTTTAATGGAACCTATTATTGGAGCTTTGCAGCGCAAGGTGAAATTACCCCGCGGTGTCTCAACAATAATTGCCATGATTATTGTCTTCGGGGGAATCGGTGTCATTTTTACAGTTGTGATCTTGAAACTGGTTGCGGAGTTGGTCCAGCTTTCCGTTTCGCTGCCTGGAATCGCTACGGAATTAAGGGTTTATTTTCAGGATCTGATTGAAAAAGCGACGACTTTTTATGTGAATCTTCCGCCATATGTCACTTCTTCACTTGAGCAGAATATTAACAGTCTCACTGCGAACCTCCAGGGTTTTATCAGTCGGGCTGTCAATTCCATACTGCAGTTTATCTCATTGGTGCCCGGCACTCTCACTGTTATGGTGGTGAGCGGGCTGGCTACTTATTTTTTAGCCCGGGACCGTCATTTGATTGTTCAGCTATTGCTGCGTTTCATTCCGGAACCGTGGGGAGAAAAAGCTGTTAATGTTATGCGGGAGATATCTACGGCTTTTTTGGGTTATTTACGGGCTCAGGCTATTCTTATATCTATAACCACTGTTATCAGTATTACTGGTTTGTACATAATCGGCGCAAAATATGCCTTGACCATGGGGCTTTTGATAGGTTTTTTCGACCTTATTCCTGTTCTCGGACCAGCAACCATTTATCTGCCTTGGCTAGTCTGGTCCTTCGCTGCCGGTGATACCGGTTTTGGAATTAAACTTGCTGTTTTATACGGAATAGTACTATTGGTTAGACAAATTTTTGAAACAAAGATAGTTTCGGCAAGTCTTGGCTTGCATCCTTTAGCAACACTAGTGGCAATGTATGCCGGATTAAAATTAATGGGTGTTTTGGGCTTGATTCTTGGCCCAATCTTACTTATAGGCATACAGGCGACAATTAAATCAGATATTTTGAATATCAAGATAAAATAAACGTAACTGGATAATTATTGGAGTTTAGCATGAAAAAAATTGTTATTCTAGGTAGTACCGGGTCTATAGGCAGACAAACACTTGATGTCATCCGTAATATGCCCGGCAAGTTTAGAGTAGTGGGGTTGGCGGCAGGAAGGAACTGGCGGCTGCTTGCCAGTCAAGTCAGAGAGTTCCGGCCGGAAGTCGTTGTATTGGAAAGGGAACAAGAGCTCAAAAATCTACGAGATGAGCTTGCCTGTGACGAGACCCCGGATTTAGCCTGGGGAAGGTCCGGGCTGGAAAACCTGGCCATGCTGCCGCAAGCTGACATTGTCCTGGTTGCGGTTGCCGGTGCGCTTGGCATATACCCGACTATTGCCGCAATTAACGCCGGTAAGGATGTCGCGCTGGCAAACAAGGAAACATTGGTGGCTGCCGGACACCTGGTTATGGAGCTGGCCGCTAGAAAGAAATCGGCTCTGCTGCCGGTTGACAGCGAGCATTCGGCTATTTGGCAGTGCCTTAATGGGCTAGAGCAAAGGGCGGTTGAAAAAATTATTCTAACTGCTTCGGGAGGACCGTTTCGAACTTTTAGTAAAGAGGAAATGGAAAATGTGACTGTTGATATGGCGCTTTTTCATCCAAACTGGCAAATGGGCAAAAAGATTACCATCGATTCAGCTACTATGATGAACAAAGGGCTTGAGATTATTGAAGCAAAATGGCTTTTTGGGGTAAGCTACGAACAAATAGAAGTTGTTATTCATCCGCAAAGCATCATTCATTCAGCAGTTGAGTTCTTGGACGGGTCAGTTATAGCCCAGATGGGTATGCCGGATATGCGGCTGCCGATACAGTATGCGCTGACCTACCCGGAGCGGCAGCCGGGTTGTTGTCCCAGGCTAAATTTAACTTGTTTGCAGGGGTTGACTTTTGAGAAGCCGGATACTGGGAGGTTTCCTTCGCTAAAACTTGCTTTTGAAGCCGGCAAAGCTGGTGGAACTATGCCTGCGGTGTTCAATGCCGCCAACGAGGTGGCAGTTGATTCTTTTTTGAAAGGAAGGATTTCTTTCACGACAATTCCCTTTATAGTAGCTGAAGTGATGGAAAAGCATTTGACGGTTAAGCAGCCTGAACTGGAGGAAATTATGGAGGCTGATAGTTGGGCCAGGGAAACCGGAGCTAATTTAATTGGAACCTTTGAGCATGCATAAGCGGCGATTTTAAGGCCGATTTAAAGAGTGAGTGAGCCGAGGATAGATGAGGGAATTGTCTAAGGCGCAAAGCGCCTAGTTTGACTGAACCCGAGGGCGAAAGAGCTCGAACGATTATGAGGGCCGGACAGGAACCACGTTGAACGCTCAAAGGTCGTCCCTAATGAATATACAGGGTGGTGTTTTTGTTGCTTACTTTTATCGCTTCTGTATTTGTATTCGGCATGCTGGTTATTTTCCACGAGTTAGGTCATTTTAGCATCGCCAAACTGGTTGGTATAAAGGTGCATGAATTCAGCCTGGGTTTTGGGCCGAAGCTGTTTGGCGTCCCCAAAGGGGAGACTTCCTACAACATACGTGCTTTACCGTTGGGCGGTTTCGTGCGTATGGCCGGGATGGACCCGAACGAGGAAGATTTTGTTGATGATGAGCGCGGCTTTAATAAAAAAACTGTGGGCCAGCGTGTCGCCGTTATCTTTGCCGGCCCGCTGATGAATTTTATACTGGCTGTGGTTTTATTGGCTTTTGTCTTTATGTTTCAAGGTTTACCCGTCGCAACAACCGAGATCAAGGAAGTCGTTCCCGGTTCCCCAGCTGAAAAAGCCGGTATTGTAGCAGGGGATAAAATTGTAGCTATCAATGGAGAACACTTGGAAGAATGGGAAAAACTTGTGGCCTGGATAAGTGAACACCCGGAAGAAAGAATCACCGTGACTATATCGCGGGGTGGTATTGAACAACAGTATGATATAAATACTTATAGAGATGAAAACGGCCAGGGGAAAATTGGCGTTGTGTCGGCATCCGGTTACCGCAGAATGGGCTTGATACCGTCTATAGCGCTGGGATTTGAATGGACCGGCAGGATTACTGTCACTATCCTCGACTTTATCGCTAAAATGATTTTCGGACAAGCGCCGGCGGAACTCGGCGGCCCGGTGCGGGTGGTCAATGAAATCGGTAAAGCTGCGCAGGTAGGTTTTTTCTTCCTTCTTCAGCTATCAGCCTTCTTAAGTATTAACCTGGGCTTATTTAACCTCTTTCCGATCCCGGCATTGGACGGCAGCCGGATTCTCTTTCTAGCCTGGGAAAAGGTAGGCGGCCGGCCGGTAGACCCGGTGAAAGAGAATTTCATTCACCTGGTGGGTCTCGGGCTGCTGCTGTTGTTGATGGTGATTATAACTTATAATGATATTCTCCAGTTATACGTATTTAACCAGGTGCCGGGGCAACAATGATGAAGAGAAGACAGACAAAGCCTGTTTTTATCGGCAAGGTGCAGGTAGGCGGCGGGGCGCCGGTTAGTGTGCAGTCAATGACGAACACCGACACCAGGGATATTCCCGCCACCATTTCTCAGATTAATGAACTGGCTGCCGGAGGTTGCGAAATAATCCGGGTGGCTGTACCTGACCGGGAGGCTGCGGAAGCGTTGCCACTTATTCTAAAAGGGATTAGTATACCGCTTATTGCCGATATTCACTTTGATTACAGGCTGGCGCTGGCAGCAATCAGGGCAGGTGTTGACGGACTCAGGATAAACCCGGGTAATATCGGCGGACGTGAGAAAGTTAAGGAAGTGGCGGCGGCCGCCAGAGAACGTAATTTGCCAATCCGGATTGGGGTAAACGCCGGATCGCTGGAAAAAGAACTGCTTGAGCGGGACGGTGGAGTAACAGCGGCGGCAATGGTGGAAAGCGCCTTGAGACACATCAGAATGCTTGAAGATTTAAATTATACCAGTATTAAGGTGTCTTTAAAAGCCTCAGATATTCCTTTAATGCTGGATTCTTACCGCCTTCTGGCAGGTTTAACGGACTACCCTTTTCACATCGGAGTGACTGAGGCCGGCACCATCCGTTACGGGACAATCAAGTCCGCTGTCGGAATCGGCATATTATTGAACGAAGGAATCGGCGACACTATCAGAGTATCCTTAACCGGGGATCCACGCCACGAAGTAAGGGCCGGTTTTGATATCCTTAAATCGCTGGGTATCCGCAAAAAGGGTGTGGAGTTAATCTCCTGTCCCACTTGCGGACGCACACAAATCGAACTTATAAAGATCGCGGAGGAAGTGGAGGAAAAACTTCAATATCTGGACAAGCCGCTTAAAGTGGCAGTGATGGGCTGCGTGGTTAACGGCCCGGGCGAGGCGAGGGAGGCTGATGTCGGCATTGCCGGCGGTAAAGGAGTGGGAATTATCTTTCGTAAAGGTAAAGTTATCAGGAAAGTAGTTGAAGAAAAGCTTGTCGAAGAATTGTTGAAAGAGGTAGAATTGCTGTAACTACAAAGTAGTCAGTAGTCAGTATTCAGAATGAGGGAACGGGCGAAAACATTTGAAGACTTACTGGTATGGCAGAAGGCGCACTTGTTCATGTTTGTGGTTCATTGTCTATATTCTTACGTAGATTTTTGAATGCGGTATATTTCCATTCATTACTATTATTATCCATCTGATGATAAGACGAAGCTATATAGACATCTAACTACTGATTACTGATTACTGACTACTGACTACTTGAATTGGAGGAGTTTTATGCGAACGACAGAGTTATTTGCGCCTACATTAAGAGAAGTGCCTGCGGAAGCGGAAATAGTCAGCCACCAGCTATTATTGCGGGCCGGTTTTATCCGCCGGGAAGCGGCAGGCGTATACACTTACCTGCCTCTGGCCTTACGTGTGTTAAAAAAGATTAATCAGATAATCCGGGAGGAAATGGACCGCCATGGCGGGCAGGAACTGCAAATGCCGATTATCCAGTCTGCTGAATTGTGGCAGGAGTCAGGCCGCTGGGACGTGTACGGACCCGAACTTTTCCGTTTAAAAGACCGGCATGACCGGGATTTTGCCTTGGGGCCTACACATGAGGAGATAATTACCGCGCTGGTGCGGAGTGAAGTAAACTCATACAAGCAACTCCCGCTTTTACTATACCAGATTCAAAATAAATACCGGGATGAGCGGCGGCCGCGTTTCGGCTTGTTGCGCGGCCGGGAGTTTATCATGAAAGATCTTTATTCATTCGACCGGGATGAGCAAGGCTTGCAATTAAGCTATCAAAAAATGCACGACGCTTACACCCAGGTATTCCGGAGATGCGGGCTGCGCTTCCGGCCTGTGGAAGCTGACTCCGGAGCAATTGGAGGCAGTGATACCCATGAGTTTATGGTACTGGCTGATTCCGGGGAAGCTACCATACTGTTCTGTGAGAAGGAATCATGCGGGTACGCCGCCAACGTGGAGAAGGCTGCGTTAACGAATGTGCTCACAAAAACAGGCGAGGACCTGAAACAACTTGCCGAGGTGTCGACTCCCGGCGCTCATACGGTGGAAGAGGTCGCAAACTTTTTGCATGTGTCGCCGCAAAAGATAATAAAAACCCTGCTTTATGAGACGGAAGAGGAAGTTGTCGCGGCGCTGGTCAGAGGTGACCGGGATGTCAATGAAATTAAGTTGTCAAACGCTTTGCATTGCTTGCATTTGAAGCTGGCCGGGGCGGGCACGGTACAGGACATTACCGGAGCGCGCGTTGGATTTGCCGGGCCGGTTAACCTCAAAAGTGTAAGAATAATTGCGGATTTGGAAATCTCCGCATTAGTCAACGCTGTTTCCGGGGCAAATAAGGATGACACTCATTTAATTAATGTTAACCCGGTTCGTGATTTTACTATTGATATCATTGCTGATATCAGGATGGTGCAGGCTGGTGAGCCTTGTCCCCGGTGCGGTTCGACGCTGAAAGAGGCAAAGGGGATTGAAGTTGGCCAGATTTTTAAACTGGGGGATAAGTACAGCAAAGTTTTAGGAGCCACTTATCTTGACGAGAGCGGCCAAAAAAAGACAATTATAATGGGTTGCTACGGTATTGGCGTTAGCAGGACGATGGCTGCCGCTATAGAGCAGAACCATGACCAAGACGGGATTATCTGGCCGGTTGCCATAGCGCCGTATCATGTTGTTGTCGTGCCGGTAAGCGTCAAGGATGAGAACCAGGCGGCCATGGCGGAAAAAGTTTATCACCGGCTGGTTGAAGCAGGTATAGAAACAGTAATTGATGACCGGCCTGAACGTGCCGGGGTCAAGTTTAAGGACGCTGATCTGATTGGTTGCCCCTTGCGGATTACCGTCGGAGCGAAAGCGGTAGCGAATGAGCAAGTTGAAGTACGGGTGCGTAAAACCGGTGAAACGATTATGGTACCTGTCGATAGGGTGGAAAGTTTTGTTTTAGATCAGTTGGGAAAATTGTAATATGTTAAATAAAATACTGATTTTGTCGGTTACAGTTGGTAACGGGCACATGCGGGCGGCTGAAGCTATTAAGAAAGCAGCCGGTAATCTTTATCCGGAGATAGAGGTATCCATTCTGGATACCTTCCGCTATGCCAGCCCTTTTTTGGAAAAAGTAATCTTGGGCACTTATATGGAAATTCTAAAAATGAGTCCGGTTATATACGGTTACTTGTACCGCCAAGCAGAGAAAGGACAGCCTTTATCAGGACGCGGCAAGCTTGAATTCAACCGGATATTAAACCTCCTGGTAGCGCCCAGACTTGTCAAATATATCAAAGATTTTCAACCGGAAGTTATAGTTTGCACACATCCTTTTCCGGTGGGGATCATGTCTTACATGAAAAAGAAAGGTATATTTAAGGGGCCTGTTTTTGCGACTATTACTGATTTTACCATACATTCTTTTTGGATATTCCCGGGAGTGGATTATTACCTGATTGGCGCTGAGCAACTACAGCCTGAATGTGCGGCGTTCGGGATTAAACCGGATAATGCGCGGGCTACCGGGATACCGATAGATCCCGCCTTTGAAAGGCGATATGACAAGAAAGAAGTAAGAAAAAAGCTTGGGTTGAATCCTGAGCTGCCGGCAATATTAATTACAGGCGGCGGGCTGGGAATGGGACACCTGGAATCTACAGTGAAAGAACTGGGAGAGTCTATTGGTGATTGCCAGTTGATGGTTGTTGCCGGTACGAATGCTTCGCTTAGGGATAGACTGCTAAATATCGCACCTGATCTATCCTGTGCGGTAAAGATTTACGGTTACGTCAACAACATCCACGAGTTAATGGCGGCAGCGGATTTGCTGATTGGCAAGCCGGGTGGTTTGTCTTGCGCGGAAGCCATGGCGATAGGCCTGCCTGTATTTATTATCGATCCGCTGCCGGGACAGGAAGAGAGAAACGCGCAATTCCTGGCAGGGGCGGGGGCAGGAGTGAGAGTCGACGAACGGAATATGGCCGGACAGGTTAAAGCGTACCTGACAGATTCCGGCCGTTTAGGTCTAATGACCCGGGCCGCCGCAGCACTGGGTAAACCTAAATCGGCTAGAAACGCTGTCCTTATTATGGAGAAAGCTGTTGCGGGTGTGAGCAGCCTAACAAGATAGCTCTTGTCAACATATGTCTTTTATGATATAGTAATTAGTAGTTCGTCAGGAACACATGGATTTCGGTCTTTTCAAAGAGTGGGTAATTCCCACTCTTTCGTCTTATCAAGCAACAGTGATAATTTAGGAGGGTTTCTGGTGGCAAGTCATCAAGTTGTGAAACTGGTCCAGCAGATAGCTTTACCAATAGTACAGGAAGCTGGTATAGAACTTGTGGATGTCGAGTTTTTAAAAGAAGGCGGACGTTGGTACCTGCGAATTTTTATCGATAAACCTGACGGTATCAGCCACGAGGATTGTCGTTTTGTTTCCGAGAGAATCGACAGATTGCTTGATGAAAAAGTACCGATATCACATTCCTATTCGTTGGAGGTATCTTCACCCGGCATTGAAAGGCCAATAAAGAAATTAGAGGATTATAGCCGGTTTAAGGAGAGATCTGCTGTTGTTACCACTTTTGTTCCTATTAACGGCCGGAAGAAATTTAGCGGTCGCCTAATGGGAACACGCATGGGTAATGTAGTGATTGACATAGATGGCACGGAATTATGTATTCCTTTGGAACAGATTGCATCAGCGCGGCTGGCTGGGGAACTTTAATTGGGCGGGGGAGGAAGTAGGATGAATATAGAATTCTTGGAGGCCTTAAAAGATTTGGAAAAGGAGAAGGGCATAGCTGTAGATGTCTTACTGGATGCTATTGAAGCGGCTTTGCTTTCTGCCTATAAGCGGAATTTTGGGTCTCTGCAAAATGCCAGGGTCCATATTGAGCGTGAGACCGGGGATTTTAAAGTTTATACCCAACGATCGGTAATGGAGTTTGTGGAAGATCCGCGTCTGGAGATTGATCTGGATGAAGCGAAAAAAATAAACCCAAATTATCAAGTGGGCGATATTGTAGAAACAGAAGTTACCCCAAGAAATTTTGGCCGTATTGCCGCGCAAACAGCGAAACAGGTAGTTGTACAGCGGATTCGCGAGGCGGAAAGAAATATTGTTTTTGAGGAGTTCGTAAATCGCGAGGGAGAAATAGTCACCGGTACAGTTCAGCGTTTTGAACAAAAAAATGTACTGATCGAACTGGGTAAGACGGAAGCTATCTTAATGCCTTCAGAGCAGATGCCTGGTGAGGATTATCGTCATGGCGAAAGAATCAAGGTGTACATTGTTGAAGTTAGAAAAACAACCAAAGGGCCCCAAATCATGGTTTCACGTACCCACCCGGGTTTATTGAAGCGCCTTTTCGAATTGGAGGTTCCCGAATTGCAGGAAGGTGTCGTGGAACTAAAGGCGATTGCGCGGGAAGCGGGAGCCCGCTCAAAGATAGCCGTATATTCAAGAGATGAGAATGTCGACCCGGTGGGGGCTTGTGTTGGTCCAAAAGGAATGAGAGTACAGAACATTGTCAATGAACTGAATGGTGAGAAGGTTGATATTATAAAATGGAATCCGGACCCGTCAAAGTTTGTTGCCAGTTCCTTGAGTCCGGCAAAAGTCATGGCTGTTGAAGTTTGGGATGAGGAGAAAATTGCTAGGGTAATTGTGCCGGATTATCAATTATCCCTGGCGATAGGCAAAGAAGGACAGAATGCGCGTCTGGCCGCAAAACTAACCAGTTGGAAGATAGATATTAAGAGCGAGTCGCAAATGCAGGAAATATATTCAGAAGAATGCGGTGAAGTTTACGATAGTCTGGATGAATAGCATAAATAGGGGGTAGGTGTCCGGTGCCTAAGGTTAAAAGGATACCCCAGCGGATGTGTGTTGGTTGCCAGGAGATGAAGCCCAAAAGACAGTTGATCCGATTAGTGCGCACGCCAGATGAAACAATTGAGATTGACCTCACTGGAAAACGATCCGGACGCGGCGCATATATCTGTCCTGGTGAAGATTGTTTAAAAAGAGCCATAAAGGGGAAAAAACTTGAAAGGGCTCTCAAAAGTCCAATATCCTCCGAAGTTTTTGATGCTCTGGAAAAGGAATTAATAAAAGTTAGCGGTCGTTGAGAGTAATTATTGTTGCTCGAAAATGGAAACGGGACGGTTTTACGGAAATATATCTGCCGCAATAATACTTGAAACACTTGAAAGGGGAGATGTACTCAGTACAAGGTATATATCATGGAGGTGATTATATGGTAAAAAAACGGGTACATGAAATAGCAAAAGAACTTAACATAGAAAGCAAGGAAATAATAAATAAGTTGAGTGGTATTGGAATAAACGTTAAATCTCATATGAGCGCATTGGAAGACAGTGAGGTTGAACGTTTGCTGAGATTATACCGTAAAGAAACTCCAAAGAATGAGAAACCGGCACCTGAGCCTGCGCCAGCGGTGTCGCAGGAGCAAAAGGTGAAGAATAAAAGTGAGTCATCAGCGACGGAATTTAACAAGACCAGAAAAACTGGGGGGCAGCAAGGTGATCAAAGGAAGGGCGGCAAGACTTCGGAGACGAACTATTACCGTGGCCCTGGCTTAGTTGACCGCGTTCCTTCTCGTCCACCGGACAGACGTTTTGAAGAAAAACCAGTGCAAGGAGAAAAAACCCAAGTAAAAAGCGACCAGGGGGCGAAAGGTAAAACTTTTGAGGGGTTTAAAGAGCGTCAAGCGTTCGACAGACCACGAAACCAGCCCCAAGGTAATAGGACCGATGGCGGGCGTCCGGAGAGGCCTTCACAAGATCGGATGCAAAATAGCCGGCCGCAGCAGGAAGGCGGTCGCCAGGAGCGTCCGCCGCAAAGTAAACAACAGCAAAACCGTCCTCCCCAAAATAATAGTCCGGCCCAACGTTACGATCGAGGTAAAACAGGGCCAGGCCGGTCTGCTGACTTTAGACAGCAGGGAGCGCCCAGACCGGGTAGTGCAACCAGTTCCAAGGGTACTGGACCACAACGGTGGAGTGACCGTGGCGCAAGACCGGGGGGGCAACCGGGTGCAAGACCAGGTGGTCAACAAGGTACAAGACCGGGCGGTCAACCAGGCGCTAGACCAAGGCCAGTTGATCGACCTGCTCAATCCGGCGCCAACCAAGGTTCCAGGATAAAAACAGATTTAACAGTGACGAAGCCACAAGGGCGGCGTGATGATAAAGAACGCACCTATCTTGATAAACCAAAGACTCAAGATAAGCCAAAATCTCAGGTTGGGCGGCCAGGTAACAAAGGACGTTATGATAAACGTGCGGTAGCCTTAGATAATATTGATGAAAAGCCGCGATTAAGGGCTGCTACAGGTGGTTCGCGTAAAAAAGGAAACTTTAAAAACCAAGAAAGTCACCAAGCTGGTCCGGCTCAACCTGTGGAAAAAAAGCCAGTAGTTATCGGTGAGTCAATAACGGTACAAGAATTGGCAGTCAAGATACACAAAACCCCGGCTGAACTGATTAAAAAATTAATGCAGCTTGGTGTGCTGGCCACGATTAATCAGGAGATTGACAGCGATACAGCAAGCTTGCTGGCTGTGGAATTCGGATATGAAGTCGAGGTTAAGCTGCCGGTTGACTTGGAAGCGTTGTTGATGCAAGAACCGGAAGAGGATTCCAAGCTATTGGCGCAAAGGCCTTGTATTGTTACTGTGATGGGACATGTTGACCATGGCAAGACTTCGCTGTTAGACGCCATCAGACAGACTAACGTGACTGCCACAGAGGCTGGCGGAATAACTCAGCATATTGGCGCTTATCAGGTTGAACATAGTGGTAAGCGAATCACTTTTGTTGATACACCGGGACATGAAGCTTTTACGGCTATGCGGGCGCGTGGCGCGCAGGTTACTGACATTGCCATCCTGGTGGTTGCGGCTGAAGACGGGGTAATGCCTCAGACAATTGAGGCGATAAATCACGCCAAAGAGGCGGAAGTGCCGATAATTGTAGCTATCAACAAGATGGATAAACCCGGGGCTAATCCTGAAAGAGTAAAGCAGGAGCTTACTGAACATGGATTGATAGCCGAGGAATGGGGCGGGGATACTATCTGTGTTAATGTTTCTGCCGTCAAACGCGAAGGGTTAAAAGACCTTTTAGAAATGATCCTGCTGGTGGCTGAAATGAAAGAATTAAAAGCCAATCCTGAGCGTCCGGCCCGGGGAACCGTGATAGAAGCGGAACTTGATAAAGGTCGCGGACCCGTAGCCACTGTGCTTGTGCAAAACGGTACTCTAATGATTGGCGATAACATTATAGCTGGTTCTGCCATTGGGCGGGTACGCGCCATGATTGACGATAAAGGGCGTCGTGTAAAAAAAGCCGGGCCTTCCACACCTGTTGAAGTACTGGGCTTTTCGGAAACACCGATGGCAGGGGACGTATTTATTGTTGTACAGGATGAAAAATTGGCCAGGAATATTGTTTCACGCAGACAGATTAAGAAACGGGAAGAAGAATTAAAAAATACTACCAGAGTATCCCTGGACGACTTGTTTAAACGTATTCAGGAAGGCCAGATCAAGGAACTGGGGATTATAGTTAAGGCGGATGTGCAGGGTTCGGTTGAAGCTTTGCGGCAGGCACTGGAGCGGTTGAATACCGGAGAGGTAAAAGTTAATATTATCCATGGTGGAGTCGGTGCTATCTCTGAAACTGATATTATGCTGGCGTCGGCATCTAACGCCATCATTTTAGGATTTAACGTGCGTCCGGACGTAAACGCCAGAAAAGCTGCGGAGAATGAGAAAGTTGATGTGCGGCTGTATAGGGTTATATATGAAGCGATTGAGGACGTTAAGGCGGCCATGAGCGGCTTGCTGGAGCCGGAGTATAAAGAAGTGGCTCAGGGCAGGGCGGAAATAAGGAAGATTTTCAAGGCTTCAAAAATAGGTACTATAGCAGGGTGTTATGTTTTAGAGGGTAAGATCGAAAGGGACGCCGGCGTTCGGTTGGTGCGTGACGGTATAGTTATCCATGAAGGGAAATTAAATTCCTTAAAGCGGTTTAAAGATGACGTAAAAGAAGTGTTGCAAGGGTACGAGTGTGGCCTTGCTTTTGAAAAATTCAATGAAATGCAAGAGGGAGACGTTGTTGAGGCATTTACCGTTGAAGCTGTTAAAAGGGAACTCGCTTAAATTTAGATATAGAAAGTCGTATTTAACCACTAACCTCTCATTGGGGGTGTTTGGCAATGTCTTTCCGTTCCGAACGGTTAGCGGAAGCCATAAAAAAGGAAGTTTCTGAGTTGCTAAGGGATGAAATGAAAGATCCACGGGTAGGTTTTGTCAGCATCACTTCAGTAAAAGTTTCAAAGGATTTACGCTATGCTGATATTTTTGCCAGCGTTTACGGGGAACCAGCAGCACAAAAGGCTTCTATGGCAGCGCTTACAAAAGCGCAGGGATTTATAAGAAGTGAGTTGGGCAAGCGAATCCGGCTTCGTTACACTCCGGAAATTACTTTTAAATTAGATCAATCAATAGGACAGGGCGCACGTTTAATTAAGCTTATGGAAGAAGTCCGAGGGGAAGGTGGCCCTTCCAATGAGTAAGCTCGAAGTGATTGCCCGGGCAGTGAGCAACATAAAGCACGCGTTAATATGCGGTCATATCATGCCCGATGGTGACTGCCTAGGATCGGTACTGGCTTTAGCGCTGATCTTGAAACAGCTTGGCAAAGAAGCAACAGTAGCCGGTCCCGATCCTGTACCTGAAATATACGAGTTTTTGCCCGGCATACAAGGCTACCGGGCAGGCAGCCCACCGGAAGGAGATTACGACACGCTTATTGCTTTGGATTGCCCCGTTGCGGAAAGATTAGGTATTGGCTACCGGGACTTGCCCGGGCGTGATTTGACCGTTATTAATATAGATCATCATGCCAGCACAAATTCTTACGGGACGTACAGGTATATTGATCCACAAGCGGCGGCGGTCGGAGAAATCATATTTGACTTGTTGCAGTTAATGAAGGTTAATATTTCTTTAGATGTGGCAATTTGTTTGTACACGGCGATTGTTACTGATACCGGTTCATTTCAATATGAGAGTACTACACCCGACACACATAGACGAGTGGCCAGGTTGATTGAGATCGGTGTACCTGTTTCCCGGATAAACGTTCTTCTTTATGAAGAAAAATCGCGGATGTGCCAACTTTTATTAAGCGCAGCGTTAAAAACCCTCTCGTTTAGCAATTGCGGCCAAGTGGCTTGGATGATTGTCACGCGTGATATGCTCAGGGACACCGGGGCGAAAGATGAGCATACAGAAGGAATCGTGAACTATGCCCGATCAATTAAAGGTGTTGAAGTAGGACTTCTTTTTCATGAGTTGCCGGACGGCAAATATAAAATCAGTTTTCGTTCAAAAAAAACAGTGGATGTGAACCGGCTGGCTGCTTATTTTGGCGGCGGCGGTCATTTGCGTGCTGCTGGTTGTGAAATCTCAGGAAATATTAACATAATTGAAAAAGAGGTGGTCGCGGCGGCAGTTTGTGCAGCCGGAGGAGCGGGGTTGTGATATGAATGGAATTATTAATGTGCTGAAACCTCCCGGGATGACCTCCCACGATGTTGTTGATTTTATCCGCCGCACATTTAAAATAAATAAAGTTGGACACACCGGAACACTAGATCCCGGAGCAGCCGGTGTGCTGGTTGTTTGTCTGGGCCGTGCCACCCGTGCAGCCCGGTTTATTACCGGGGACGATAAAGAGTATCGCGCGGAAATTACTTTTGGTGTCGTTACTACTACAGGGGATTCCTTTGGTGAAGTGATAGACGAACGAGATGCTTCACGTTTGACCGCGGAAGCCGTCAAGGCTTCTTTACCGGTTTTTACCGGGGAGATTAGCCAGGTGCCGCCAATGGTGTCCGCTTTAAAATGGCACGGAAAAAAGCTTTACGAATTGGCTAGAGCTGGTATGTCTATCGAACGCCAACCGCGTGTTGTTACCGTCCACAAGCTTGAGTATATAGACGGTACCGGCTGGAGTTGCCCGAACCCGGTGGCGTTTGTGCACTTAACTTGCTCTAAGGGGACATATGTCCGGACACTTTGTGAGGATATCGGCGATTACCTGGGATGTGGAGCACATATGTCGTTTCTGGTACGAACAAGAGTAGGTGTTTTTCATATTGCTGATTCATATACTCTAGAAGATATTAAGTTGTTTGCTGTAGCCGGGAAAACGGAACATAATTTTTCTAATATGGTTATTCCTGTGGAGAAAGCGCTATTAGGTTTACCGCCTGTTAAAGTAAAAAGCGCCGCAGTTACAGCGGTCAGTTCAGGCTCAAAGCTTTATTTGCCCGGAGTGGCAGAACTGCCTGACGGTTTGACAGAAGGTGTTCTTGTTCGACTGCAAGGCCCGGAAGGGTTGTTGGCTGTTGCAAAGACTGATCTTGATCCGGATGACACGAGCAGGTTTGTATTTAAACCCGTTTGTGTGCTGGTATAATCATGTTAAATAAGGAAATCAAATCGTTGTTTGCGCTAGTGCGGACAACGAATAGGCAATAAATCCGAAATACGGACCGGCTCCGTTCAGACAGGAGGTTGTTAATTTGAACATTTACCGCCATTGGCAAGGGTTAAAGGATAAACATAAACGGCTGGTAGTCGGTCTGGGGAACTTCGACGGGGTACATATCGGCCATCAAAAACTGATTTCTGAGATAGTGAGCTTGGCTAAGGAAATTGGCGGCACACCGGCTGTTTTTACTTTTCATCCTCATCCACTAGCCGTTCTGTATCCGGATAAGTGTCCGTCATTTCTTCTATCACAGGAAGCGAAACAAAAGTTCATGGCTAGGCTGGATGTCAAAGTACTGTTGCTGGTACCTTTCGACCTTGAATTTGCCGCACTTTCTCCTGAAGATTTTATTAAGACGGTTCTTTGCGATGAGCTAGGAGCCAGTGGTGTTGTGGTTGGGTATAATTATACTTTCGGTCACTATGGCCGGGGAACACCAGCCTTGCTGGAACAGCAAGCTGCTAAATACAATTACCAGTTACGCGTGGTTCCCCCGGTAATGGTTGAAGGTCAGGTAATCAGCAGCACTTTGATCAGGGAGTTGCTGATGAAAGGTCAGGTAGCTGAGTCGGCTAAGTTTTTAGGGTATTATCCGTTTATTGAAGGACAGGTTGTGACGGGGGAAAGACGGGGCGGCTCCCTTGGATATCCTACCGCCAACCTTAATATAGAACAAACATTGCTTGTTCCCGCAAATGGTGTTTATTCAGTTAAAGTGTATGTTGATAATGAAACCTACCTCGGAGTGGCAAATATCGGTGTCAAACCAACATTTCAGGGTAGCACGAGGAACATTGAAGTGCATTTGTTGGACTTTTACCAGGATCTATATGGAAAAAATATAAAAGTAAAATTTACCAGGCGGTTAAGGGAGGAAAAAAGATTTATGACTTCAACCGATCTGGTTAAACAAATAGAGCAGGATATTATGGAGACCCGTGCGGGGGTCGAAAGCAAATGAATAAAAAATAACAACTTTCAATATAAATTTAATAGGCAGCGTTTACATAAGTGCCAGGTTTGTGCTACAATTATCGCGTTAAACGTCCCGTATCATGAAAGGAGGCGTTTACCTTGACAGTTCCAAAATTTGATTCTCCAGAAGAGGAAATCAAGAAGTGGTTAAATTATATCGCTTTGATTTGTCTGAGCGAGGAGTTCCAGTCCTTGAAAAAAGAGCTGGAAAGCATTTACCTCCAATCGAACATGGAAAATGTCCGGTTAACAGCCTTCGAGGATGCTCTATACGCCTTTCTCTCGCAAGAGAGGGACGAACAAGTATACCAATCTAACGCGTATTAGAGCCTAAAACAGATGAAGGTAATTATTACTGAACACGCCCGCAAGCGATTACGGGATTTGAGACAGGATAGGATTACTATAGCAGACATAATTAACGCTGCCAGTGGCATACCAGGACGCATACCGACAGCTACCAGATTTAGGGGGTTTTTGGCAAAGCCCGGTAGAGTGTTTGATATTGTTGCCAAGGATATACCAGGCGGTCGCCTGGTAATTACAATAATCGGGAAGTAACCTTCCCAAAGAACTGCAGGCTAGGTAACACGTTCTCCGGCGGTTGACTTGGCCGGCAGCGATTAATTAAAAAGGAGGTGAACAGCATGGCTTTGACTACTGAAAGCAAACAAAACATTATTTCCCAACATAAGCTTCACGATAACGACACTGGTTCTCCAGAAGTTCAGATTGCTATTTTGACGGAAAGGATTAATAATCTTACCAGTCACTTGCAGCAACATAAGGGTGACCACCACTCACGCCGGGGTTTGTTAAAGATGGTTGGCCAAAGAAGGGCCTTGCTAAACTATCTACGTGACCGGCATTTTGATCGATATCGTTCACTTATCGAAAAACTTGGTTTAAGAAAGTAGCGATGTTCATGAAGCGGGCTAATTCACCCGCTTCTTCGTCATATGCGGGGGTTTTTGTGATTTTATTTTACCCCGAAAGGAAATACTAATAAGAACGTCGAAGATATATTTTGTTAAATGTTTCATGTCTGTTACAGGAGGTATAGCGACTCAATGCTAAATAACCAGGTTTTAATCAGAGAAATTCTCGTCGGTGGTCGCCCGATGATCTTAGAGACTGGTAGACTGGCAAAACAAGCGAGTGGTTCCGTACTTGTCCGTTACGGTGATACTGTTGTCCTGGTCACCGCCACTATGGCCGGCCACGTCAGGGCAGGGATTGATTTCTTTCCACTTACAGTGGATTATGAGGAAAGGTTCTATGCTGTTGGAAAGATACCGGGCGGTTTTATAAAGAGAGAAAGTCGTCCCAGTGAGAAAGCTGTTCTTTCCGGACGATTGATCGACCGTCCAATTCGTCCTCTGTTCCCTAAAGAAATGCGCAATGAGGTCCAAGTTATAGCTACAATAATGTCCGTGGACCAAGATCATGCTCCTGAAATAGCCGCCATGATCGGTGCTTCAGCAGCGTTGCATATTTCAGAAATCCCCTTAAAATATCCAATTGGTGGTGTTATCGTAGGCCGGGTGGACGGGCAGTTTGTGATTAACCCCGTTTTAGCCCAAATCGAAAAGAGCGACATGCATCTGGTGGTTGCCGGTACCGGGGAAGCAGTAATGATGGTAGAGGCGGGTGCCCGTGAGATTCCGGAAGCGGTCATGCTGGAGGCAATTTCTTTCGGACATGACTCTGTGAAAGAAATCGTTAACTTTATTGAAAAGTTTCGTGATGAAGCCCTTGCTATAGGCCTGGCCAAGGAAAAAGTAATACCCGATATAGCCGAACCCGGGAACGATATTATTGAAGCAGTAACCGGGCCTGCCGAGGAAAAACTCGAAGTTGCCCTTCGGCGGTGTGTGAATGAAAAGCTTATTAAACAAGCCCGTGAATCATACTTGGATGATGTTAAGAACGAGTTAGCGGGGCAGTTCATCGAAACTTTTCCGGATCAGGAAAATTTAATAAGTACAGTTATTGACGCGGTTGAAAAGAAGATCGTTCGCCGTATGATTACAACAGAAGGAGTGCGTATTGACGGGCGGGCACTAACTGAGGTGCGCCCGATATCCGTTGAAGTTGGTGTTTTGCCACGACCCCACGGATCCGGGCTGTTTACCAGGGGACAAACCCAAATCCTTTCAGCGGTAACCCTGGGGACAATATCCGACGAGCAGATTTTGGACGGTCTTGGGGTGGAAGAATCCAAGCGCTTTATGCACCATTATAATTTTCCACCTTTTAGTGTGGGTGAAACCAGGCCGATGAGATCACCCGGCCGCAGGGAAATCGGACACGGAGCGCTGGCGGAACGGGCGCTTTCAGCAGTTATTCCAACTGAAGAAGAATTCCCGTACACCATTCGCCTTGTTTCCGAAGCTCTTGAGTCAAACGGTTCAACCTCCATGGGTAGTGTGTGCGGCAGTTGTTTAGCTTTAATGGATGCCGGAGTTCCAATTAAAGCGCCCGTTGCCGGTGTTGCCATGGGCCTGATTAAAGAAGGCGATAATCACTCAGTGCTTACTGATATCCAGGGGTTTGAAGATCACCTTGGTGATATGGACTTTAAAGTCGCAGGAACTGCCAAAGGGATTACCGCTCTCCAAATGGATATCAAAATCGCCGGCATCACCCAGGAAGTTTTTGAACAAGCTCTGGCACAGGCACATGATGGACGCATGCATATATTAAATAAAATAATTGAAGTTATACCCGCTCCCAGGCCGGAATTGTCGCCACACGCCCCGCGTATTATCCATACCACAATTGACCCGGATAAAATACGCGACGTTATTGGGCCTGGTGGCAAGATTATTAAGAAAATCGTTGAGGAAACCGGTGCGGATATAGACATTGAAGATGACGGACGGGTGTTTATATCATCTGTTGACCAGGAAAAAGGTAAGATAGCCCTGCAGATTATCGAATCATTAACAAAGGAAATTCAAGCCGGCGAGATTTATAACGGACGAGTTACCAAGGTAATGGACTTTGGATGTTTTGTTGAAATTATTCCGGGAGTTCTGGGATTGCCGGGTAAAGAAGGCCTTGTTCATATTTCCCAGCTTGAACACCACAGGGTAAACAAGGTTGAGGATGTTGTTAAAGAAGGGGATATGATCCTGGTTAAAACAATCGGATATGATAATCAAGGCCGGTTAAAGCTATCCAAGAAAGATGTTACGCCTGCGCCGGAAGGAAAAGTCCCCAGAGAGGACCGTGGAGACAGGCCTCGCGACCGGGGATCGCGGCCGCAGAGACGCCGTGAATTCGGCCGAAGCTAATCTAAATGAAATTGGTATTAAATTTGGGGTAATTACTGGGACAAGAGTCAGGAGTCAGAATTCAGAATGAGAGATCGGTTTATTATCTTTAAGTATTCTGAATTCTGACTCCTGAATTCTGATTACCTGATTTTTATTTAATAATTGTCCTGTGCAATGCATAGGATTTGTTAAGAAGTTAACGGTTAATAATCAAGCGGGAAATTGGGAAACCTGATAAGGGGCGTATCTCAGCTTTTTTATATATGTTGTTCAGATTTAAAGGAATTAGATCAAATATCACGAATATGTTTGAGGATGTATTTTATAGGAGGTTCCTTTATGTTCCATAAGGTTACTCTTGACAACAATATACATATTCTTTCGGAACAAGTTCCCCACGTTCGCTCGGTGGCTTTGGGCTTTTGGGTTGATGTGGGTTCACGTTATGAAAGTCCTGAGAATAACGGAATATCCCACTTTATTGAACATTTGCTTTTTAAGGGGACGGCAAGGCGTACAGCCAAGCAGATCGCCGAAGCCCTTGATGCGGTAGGCGGGCAGCTAAATGCTTTTACAACTAAGGAATATACTTGCTATTACGCCAGGGTTCTTGACGAGCATTTTGACCTGGCAGTTGACCTTCTTAGCGATATGCTTTTTTACTCAAAATTTGATGCGGATGATATCGACCGTGAAAGAAACGTGATCATTGAAGAAATAAAAATGTACGAAGATGCTCCCGATGAACTGGTACATGATATCTTTGCCGGTTCAATGTGGCAGGGACATGCCCTTGGCAGACCGATTATTGGAACTGCTGAAGTGATTGAGAATCTTTCGAGGGACAAGATAGTTGAATTTTATAATGCTCATTACAAACCGGGTAATTTGATTGTAACAGCCGCAGGCAACATAGATAAGGATGAGGTTATCAATAAACTCCGCCCAATACTGGAGACAAAAAAAGGATACGTGCCGGCAAGAACCATAATCGCTCCCGCGCCCAAGCGGGATGTAGTTTGCCGCAGCAAAGAAACTGAACAGGTGCACTTGTGTATCGGTACCCCTGGGTTAAGTCTGGAAAATGAGAAAACATATACTTTCCAGGTGCTTAACACTATTCTAGGCGGAGGCCTAAGTTCAAGGTTGTTCCAGGAAATTAGGGAGCAACGCGGGCTGGTTTATTCAGTTTATTCTTATCACAGTTCGTATCATGATACCGGTCTTTTTTGCATATATGCCGGTTTGAGCAAGCAAAACGTGGATGAGGTATTGGAGTTAATCTTTAAACAAGTGAAAGATATCAGAGTAAATAGCGTAAAACCAGAAGAACTCCAGCGTGCAAAGGACCAGCTAAAGGGCAACTTGCTTTTAAGTTTGGAGAATGTGAGTACCCGGATGAGCAGATTGGGAAAATCTCAACTTTATCTGGGGAAGGTTCTGCCACCGGAGGAGGTTGTAGAGAAACTAAACAAAGTAACAATAGCTGATATTCAGGAGTTAGCTGCGGAAAAGTTAAAGCCTGCGGATTTTTCCATGGCGACTATCGGACCCTGGACGGATTGTGGTAATATGGGAAAAATGCTGGAGAGGTATGGTAATTAATAATATCGTGAAAAATAGCTTAATGTTGGTGAACATCAGGGTGACTAACAAATATCAATCCTCCGTTGAGGGGGATTTTAAATTTATTGTCAAATTTGTTGCCAATGGAGGATCTTTATGAGCTTTTCAATATCTGTAAGAATAAAAAAGGTATCAGGAAAAATAGGCGATTCCATACCTTTTCCGCGTTATGCCACGATAGGCTCAGCGGGGTTGGACTTGCCGGCTTGCCTGGATGAACCTTTAGTGGTGCCTCCCGGCGCCAGAATGAAAATCCCAACGGGTATTGCCATTGAAATCCCATTTAAACACGTTGTTGGCTTGGTTTTCCCTAGAAGTGGTTTGGCTACCAAGCACGGTATTTCTCTTGCGAATGCTGTGGGTGTTATTGATAGTGACTACAAAGGAGAAATAATCGTGGCTGTTTACAATCAGTCCGACTGTGAATATATCGTCAATCCAGGAGAAAGAGTTGCTCAGCTGCTTTTCTTACCGGTTTATCATGCAGACCTTGAAACTGTAGAAGAGCTTGAAGAAAGCAGCCGCGGGCAAGGTGGTTTTGGATCCACGGGGAAAGTATAGCTATTGGGAAATGGCTCAGGGGTCAGGAGTCAGAAGTCAGGAGTCAGAATGCGAAAGCAGTTTAATCTCGTATTCTGAATTCTGACTGCTGAATTCTGACTACCTGATTTTTTTATCATATTCCCGGCATGTCCCCAATAAATTAATACGGGGGTGGGACAATGCTAAACGGATTATTATTCGGGACGGTTGTATTGTTGCTGATAGTTTTTTCCGTTCGCGAAAGAGTTAAACAGCACAGATACAGGGAAAAAGACTGGGGGGCAATTGGCGAAAGTAAATCCAGTCCTCTTTCACAAGCCTTAACCAATCTTGTTGGAGTAGCTGGTGGTATCTATCTTTCTCTTGTACTAATATGTACTTTTGTTGAATTGCAATTACCGGTGCGATTCCATCTGGGACAATTTAGTCTGGAACCGCTGGCTACTATTTCAATTATTATGGCTTTAGCTCAACCTTATTTTCAGAAGGTACTGCGGGCTTGGCGCAAAATGTAATAGTTAAGTTTAAATTTAAAGTTTAATATGCAAGAGGTGGCTAAAATGAGGCTGGGCGATCTAGTCGGTAAAGAAATAGTGAATATCTATAACGGCGCACGATTGGGTGTGGTGGAAGAATCTGATATGGATATTGATGTTGAATCCGGAGAGATTCGTTCGATAATTCTACCAAAGAAAAATAACATTATTAATCTTTGGATTGACAAGCAAAAGCTGATTATACCATGGGAGGCTGTGAGAAAAATCGGTGCTGAAGTTATCATCGTGGAACTTGATCAAACCAATCCGGCTTTTCAGCGCTATTAGTATTAAGAATAGTATAATTAAGAACAATATAAAACAGGAGGGGATACTCCACCCCCTCCTGTTTTATATTGATACGAAACTAAGCTAGATTAACTTTAACCTTCCGCCTGGTAACTATATCCGTCAGGAGTCTGAATGAGAGTGTTTTTATCTCTCGAAAGGTTCAGAATTCTGGCTCCCGAATTCTGAATACTTGAAAATAAGTGACCAAATATTTTATCTTATATGTCATCTTTACCGCTTGCTTTTGACATACTAGATTTAGCATAACCACGGATGACAGGAGGTTTATATGGCGCGTCAACAAAGAATTGAGTTAATTAGAAATATTGCCGAATTGAGAGGTTCCGCCGTTATCTGTTATATTACCGGCGACCGGGAAAATATTAATACAAGAATTGCGCCGGATGTAACTGAAGTTTTTTACAGACATTTGGAAATGCTTAATAAAAACGATCAGAGAACAGGAAGCAAAATAGATTTGTTTCTATACACAAGGGGAGGTGACGTACTGACGCCATGGCGTTTGGTTCATCTAATCCGGGAATATACGAGTCGTTTTAATATTATCGTTCCTTTCCGTTGTTACAGTGCCGGAACTTTATTGTGTCTGGGAGCGGACGAAATTGTAATGGGTAAAATGGGTGAGCTTGGTCCGATAGATCCAAGTGTTGTAAATGCTTTTAACCCTCAAGATCCCAACAATCCCGCTGCTAGAATTCCGGTAAATATTGAGGACGTTTATTCTTATTTAGCCTTAGCTGGGGAAAAGGCTGGTGTTTGCAGCAATGATCAGCAGGTAAAGGCATTTACTCTTCTTGTGGAGCGGATCCACCCGCTAGCCCTTGGGAATGTTCACCGGAATTATTTGTTGATCAGATCTTTGGCAAAAAAACTGCTGGCAATGCATCAGCAGCCGTTAAGGGAAGGTAGAAGTGAGCATATAGTAGACAACCTTACAGAAAAACTATATGCTCATAATCATATGATCTCCAGACGGGAAGCATCTGAAGAAATTACCCTTAATGTTACTATACCTGACAGTAATCTGGAGTCCGTATTATGGATGCTGTTCCAGGACTATGCTGAAGAATTGGCTCTATCGGAACCTTTTAACCCTGCTGAAAATCTTAGCGGTAATAGAATGGATTTTGAAGTTACCAGTGGTATTGTAGAGTCAATGTATGGTTCGGATGGTTTCGTTTTCTCAGGGGTTGTTGAGCGGCGTGATTTTCCTGAGCCCGGCAAGGTGAATGTGAATATATTGAAGCAGGGCTGGAAAACCATGTCATAGTATGAACTAAATTAGGAGGGAAGTATTGTGAAAGATGAACTTACAAAAATAACGAATGAAAAAATTAATTTTAACTATAAAACGAATGAAACAAAATATTATTTATTAACAAGGGGCTCGGGGTATCCGTTGGCTGAATTTACTTATTCGGATCTTTCGGAGAGTACCGCGACAAGACTTGTGATTCCAGAAAATATGCCCAAAACGGTGGACATGGTTCCTGAAAACGATACTATTGTATAATATAAAGAAAAAGACAAGGTCATGACCTTGTCTTTTTTCATATCAGGATCTTTTAGAAAGCTTCGGGAATTTAACCTCTAGTATTCCATCTTTAAAATCTGCTTTTATTCCTTCTATATTAACATTTTTGGGGGGTAATAAAATTCTTTCATATCGACCTTTTGGTCTTTCCTGGTATATATACTGGATATTTGGTTGTTGAGAAGGAACCACGGGGGCTGTAATGACAACTTCAAATTCGGACACCTCAAGATTAAGCTTACTGCTATCTGCACCCGCGAGGTCATAAATATAAATAATGGATGAATCATTTTCAATAATGTCGACTTTGGGTATTATTGTTCCAGTGACATATTGCAACCAGGGGTTGGGCATCGCTGATGTAGAGAAAGGCCACCCGCTCATCAAAGGGTAACTATTTTGTTCTTCTTGAATTGACGGGTCCTTGTTCATTCTATCACACCCTTCTTATCGATAGTATTATGACTGTATTAAAAAATAAATATACCAAAGCGGAACCTACCGTTAGGTTGAAAGAAGCCCAAGCGTGTACAGAGTTCACTTTACATTCAAGCATTATTTTGTTACTTTAATTATTATTGACATATTTAATTATATATAAGACAATAAACTTTAAAAAGTTAGCGGCCATTTTAAAAGGAGGTGTGGTTTTGATTAGGGTAGCTATTGCTGGTGCTTATGGCAGGATGGGCCGGGAGGTCACAAAAACGGTCTGGAATGCTGATGATATGGAACTTATCGGCGCAACCGACAGTAAAGGAGAAGGAGTAGATGTCGGTTCATTGATTGAAGCCGGGGAGATAGGAGTTCTGATAGAAAAAGACCTGGAAGAGCTCATATTACGTACACGTCCTGATGTATTGATAGACTTTACTATCCCTCAAGCTGTGTACCGGAATATAATGACCTGTCTAAATCACGGTGTGCGTCCGGTTGTCGGGACAAGTGGATTGAGTCAAGAGAAAATTCAGGAAATTATAGATGTTTCACAATCTCTGGGTGTAGGTGGATTGATAGCGCCCAACTTTGCCATTGGGGCAATTCTAATGATGAAATTTGCCTCTGAAGCTGTGCGGCATTTCCCTCATGTGGAGATAATTGAGTTGCACCACGATCAAAAAGTTGACGCCCCATCCGGCACATCAATAAAAACAGCCGAGACGATCATTGAACAGCGCGGGGATTTCGAGCAGGGGTCGGTTAATGAATTTGAAAATATAACCGGGGTGCGCGGGGGCAAACTGACAGGTGGAATACGTATACACAGTGTCCGCCTACCGGGGCTGGTAGCCCATCAGGAGGTTATTTTTGGCGGTCTGGGGCAGACTTTAACAATCAGGCATGATTCCACTACCCGGGAATCATTCATGCCCGGAGTACTTTTAGGAATACGTAAAGTAGTACATCTTGAAAGGGTGGTTTATGGTTTAGACAAGCTGCTTTTTGATTAATCGTAACTAAATAATGACAAGCACCTTCATTTCTAATAGCTCATATAATGTGGGTAAACGCAGCCAACGATGTTAGGGGGTTCTCAACGGTTATGCGGCCAAATCTTGATGGGATTACGGTTGCTGTTATCGGAGGCGATGCCAGGTACCTGGATATGATCGAGGAGTTGCTTGCATCAGGCATCCGGGTGAATGTCATGGGCTTGCCAGTAAAAACCGGTACCAGCGGTGTTGTTCTTTCAAGTAGTTTAGTGCAGTGTATGAATGGTGTCAAAGCTGTTGTTCTACCCATTCTTGGTATTGACGATAAAGGGTTTTTGCATTGTGTGTTATCCGAACAGACCCTAACCCTAAAGGAAGAAATAATGGCGACTTTACCCGCTGATACTCTTGTTTTTACCGGACTAGCCGGTGCGCTGCTCAAGCAGATGACTACCAGTTTAGGACTTCGTCTCGTCGAACTGATGAATTTAGACGAAGTGGCGATATTAAATTCCATTCCTTCGTCGGAAGGCGTTGTACAGATGGCGATGGAAATGTTGCCGATTACTATTCACGGTAGTTCAGCTTTCGTTATCGGATTCGGCCGGACCGGCCGGACACTAGCCCGTTTATTAAGTGCGATGGGAGCACAAACAGGAGTCGTTGCCAGAAAGAATGCGGACTTGGCTCGGATCGTTGAGATGAATCTTAGACCTGTTCCTTTTGCGGAAATGAAAAGCTGTTTGGGCGAAGCCGATATGATTTTTAACACGGTACCCGCGCCGGTTTTGACGGAAGATATATTAACAGGCATAACATCCGGTACGGTGATTATTGACTTGGCCACAGCGCCGGGTGGAACTGACTTTCACGCGGCAGAGCGTTTAGGAATAAAAGCTGTTCTTGCGCCTAGTCTGCCGGGCAGGGTTGCGCCAAAAACAGCCGGAAGGATTTTGGCTGAGGCGATTACAAGATATCTTGCAGAGGAAGCCGCAGGCAATTAACTGGTTTTTAGATAACGGAGGTGCTTGAGATGCGTTTGCATGGAGTCAAGATTGGCTTTGCCTTGACTGGCTCTCATTGTTGTCTTGACGACGTAATACCGCAAGTGCGCAATTTAGTTAATGAAGGTGCTGAAGTATATCCGGTAATGAGCGACGCGGTCTTTGCCACCGACACTAGATTTGGTACCAGCCAAAAATGGAAGAACATGATCAGTGATATTACCGGCCGGGATATAATTTCAACTATTGTGGGCGCCGAACCCATCGGTCCGCAGAAACTTCATGATATAATAGTAGTAGCGCCATGTACGGGGAACACACTGGCAAAACTAGCCAACGGTATTACCGACAGCCCTGTGCTGATGGCCGTAAAAGCCCAATTAAGAAACCAGCGCCCGGTTGTGCTGGCTGTTTCAACCAACGATGGTTTGAGCATGAACGCAAAAAACATTGGTTTATTGCTTAACATGAAAAATATTTTTCTGGTGCCTTTCGGACAAGACAATCCGACTGGAAAGCCAAACTCATTAATGGCGAAGTGGGATTTGATAGTAGATACAATACAAGATGCATTAAAGGGTAAACAGTATCAACCACTGCTAGTGGTACATAATTAACATATATTATTAAAATAACCCTAAAAATTGCAAAGTAAAACTCCTGTAAACCCTGTGCAATCTTGCCCGAAAAAATACCAGTTGAGACTAGGCAATTAGAAGTGATACTTTTTAAATAAAACATTTTATTAAGGGGGTTTTTCTTTGTCGGAATTCAAAGTAGTGTTAGTTGGCGCCAGCGGTGCAGTGGGACATGAGATTTTAAAAGTTCTTGATGAGCGGAATTTTCCTGTGGGGGATTTAAAACTTTGCGCCACTTCCCGGTCTGCAGGTAAAGAAATAGCTTATCGGGGAAAGTACTATAGTGTGGAAGAAACAACTCCGGATTCGTTTAACGGCGCTGATATTGTTTTTTTTGCCGGAGGGGCGGCAAGCAAGGAATTTGGACCGGCAGCCGTTGAGCGGGGAGCAGTGATAATTGACAACAGCAGCAATTTTAGGATGGATCCCGAGGTTCCCCTAGTGGTTCCTGAAGTCAACCCCGAAGATGTTAAATGGCATAAAGGGATCATTGCCAATCCCAACTGTTCGACTATTATCGCGGTAGTGGCATTGAAGCCAATCCATGACGCGGCGAAAATAAAGAGGATAGTGGTGTCGACTTATCAAGCGGTATCAGGTGCGGGAGCGGAAGCTATTGAAGAATTGACTGTTCAGACTAAAGCAGTGCTGGAACAGGGTAAAATTACTCCGGAAGTATTTCCTTACCAGATAGCGTTTAATTTAATTCCACATATCGATGTTTTTATGGATCTGGATTATACAAAAGAAGAATGGAAGATGGTGAAAGAAAATCAAAAAATATTGCATGACGATTCGATAGCAATTACGGCTACTACCGTAAGAGTACCGGTATACCGCAGTCACTCTGAGTCAATAAATATCGAAACCGAGAGGAAAATTACCGCTTTAGAAGCGAGACAAGTGTTCGAAAAATCTCCCGGCATTGTTGTTGTTGATGACCCGGCGGCGAAAAAATATCCGATGCCTTTGTTTTCGTCTGATCAAGACGAGGTTTTCGTAGGCCGTATTCGTGAAGATAATTCCATTCCCAATGGCCTGAATATTTGGGTTGCAGCCGACCAACTGCGAAAAGGCGCGGCAACTAACGCAATTCAAATTGCTGAACTCTTAATTAAGTATGATTGTTTAAAGAAAAAATAATAATATCAGGAGTCAGAATTCAGGAGTCAGTAGTCAGAATAAGAGAACCGGACTCTTATGTTCATTCTGAATTCTGACTACTGACTACTGACTACTGAAAAGAGTGGCTACCGAAAGGAGTATATATGGATTTTATTGTTCAGAAGTTCGGCGGCACTTCCCTTGTTGATGAAGACATGCGTTTAAAGGTCGCCGCCAAGGTAGTCGAAGCCAGTCAGGCAGGTTACTTTCCGGTAGTTGTAGTATCTGCTATCGGACGCCAGGGTGAGCCCTATGCGACTGATACACTCCTTTCATATGCCAGCAGCGGTAATAAGGAACTGTCGCCCCGTGAATCCGATCTCCTGATGTCCTGTGGGGAAATCATTTCCGGTGTGGTGTTGACAGCCACTATACAAAAATTAGGCTACCCGGCCATTTTCCTAACCGGAGCGCAGGCCGGCATAATTACAGACAATAATTATACCGAGGCAAGAATCATCAAGGTTGACCCGCAATGCATAGTGCGACATGCCTTGGAGGGGAAAATTGTTATAGTTGCCGGATTTCAGGGTATTACCAATGAGGGGGAAGTCACCACACTTGGCAGGGGCGGCAGTGATACCACTGCGGCAGCCCTTGGTGTTGCGCTTGAGGCAACCAGCGTTGATATTTTTACTGACGTTGAAGGTATAATGACAGCAGACCCGAGAATTGTATCTGACGCGAGACCTCTTGAGACTGTGACATATAATGAGATCTGCCAACTCGCCCAGGAAGGAGCCAAAGTGATTCACCCCCGGGCTGTGGAAATTACCATGCAAAAAAATATTCCTTTGAGGATTAAATGCACTTTTAACGACGCGCCAGGTACTCTAGTTACTTCGTATGGAGAAGTATATAAGGGTTCTATAGATATTACCAGGGACCGTACAATAACTGGAATTACAAATATCTCTGACGTCAGCAGGATGAAAATTATAATTAAAAATTGTTCTGATGTCCCTGAATTTCAGAAAAAAATATTTAATGCTTTGGCGCATGCCGGAATTAGTTTAGATCTAATCAACATACTTTCGGAATCAATTCTTTTTACTGTAAAAAATTCGGTTGTAGCCAAAGCAGTTCGTGTCCTGGAAGAAATAAATATTTACCCCGAGGTGCTGCCTGATTGCGCTAAAGTGGCGGTTGTGGGAGCAGGAATGACTGGTGTTCCCGGTGTTATGGCTAAAATTGTTGAGGCGCTGTCTAACGAAAAAATACAGATCTTGCAGTCTGCCGATTCTTATACAACAATTTGGATACTGGTGAAGCGGGTTGAAATGGAAAAATGTATCCAAATATTGCACCGGCAATTCAGACCGGGTGAATATTTATAAAGAAGGTGAAAGATTTGACAAATGATTTTGGTCGAATGATTACAGCTATGGTTACACCCTTTAATAAAGATCTTACAATTAATTTAAGCCAGGCCAAAAAATTAGCTTCTTACCTGGTTCAGACCGGGTCGGACGGATTGGTGGTTGCAGGTACGACCGGTGAATCGCCGACTCTTAGTACAGATGAGAAGGTCGGGCTTTTCGAAGCGATTGTTGAAGAGGTTGGTGGTAAAGCTGCTGTAATCGCCGGTACCGGCAGTAACTCCACTGCCAGCAGCATAGTCTTAACCCAAGCCGCGCAAAAAGCCGGAGTTGATGGTGTTATGCTGGTAGCTCCTTATTACAACAAGCCGTCACAGGAGGGGCTTTTTCAGCATTTCAAAGCCATAGCAGAGAGTACGGAACTGCCGATTATTCTGTATAATATACCGGGTAGGACCTCAGTAAACATGTTGCCTGAGACAGTGGCAAGGCTTGCTGAGATCACTAATATTGTCGCAATCAAGGAAGCAAGCGGCAGTTTGGATCAGGTTAGTGAATTAAGACGTTCTTTACCTGACCACTTTGCTATTTACAGTGGTGACGACTCATTGACCTTGCCTGTTCTAGCGTTGGGCGGCAAGGGGGTAATAAGTGTGGCTTCTCACTTAACAGGTATGCGCATTAAAGAGATGATTAACGCGTATACTTCCGGCAATACTACCCTGGCTACAAAAATTCACTTGGAACTTTTCCCTGTTTTTAAAGGAATGTTTATTACTACTAATCCGGCACCAGTGAAAACTGCTTTAAGCATCAAAGGCTGGCAGGTAGGCGGTCTGCGCCTTCCTTTAGTGCAAGTTACTGCGGCGGAAAAAGAAAATATTTGCTCCTTATTGGTAAACATGAAATTATTATAGGAAGTTGATAAATATATACCATTAGAACTTGTGGACAGGTTCCATAATATATTTGTCCAAGCCATTGAGCGCTGGCTTGTTGCAGGTAAAAAAATGAAGTATAATATTACCTGAATGTAAAGCAAGGCTTTCCTAGAACTATCAGTCAATAAAATACTTCCCACCTTCTCCTAGTTTATCTCACCGGTTGCAGTACGATATATAATTGTTTTTTTAGATGGTTAAGGAGGTGCGGATTTGGCGCGAGATCCCAAATTGTCCCTGATTCCTCTCGGAGGATTAGGGGAAATCGGCAAAAATATGATGGCGGTGAGATTTGGGGAGAATATTTTAGTAATTGACTGCGGTTTAATGTTCCCGGAAGAAGAAATGTTGGGAATAGATATTGTTATTCCGGACATTACCTATCTGTTGGATAATAGGGAGCTTGTCCGCGGGATAGTGCTTACCCATGGCCATGAGGATCATATAGGAGCCCTGCCTTATGTCTTGCGGCAGTTAAATGTTCCTGTGTACGGCACGAGGCTTACCTTAGGCTTGCTGCAAGGTAAGCTTAAGGAGCGGAATGTTGATGCCGCTCTTAATTCGGTTAAGCCAAGGGACATTGTTCAAATCGGGCCATTCAGGGTGGAATTCATCAAAGTATCGCACAGTATACCGGATGCTGTGGCAATAGCCGTGCATACACCGGTGGGAGTGATTATTTACACTGGTGACTTTAAATTTGACCAGACCCCGGTCGACGGCCAGGTTACTGATTTTCACCGGCTGGCTCAGTTGGGTGACAAAGGTGTATTGGTTTTGCTGTCGGATAGCACCAACGCTGAAATACCAGGATACACCCTTTCTGAGCGAATGGTGGGAAATACTTTTGATGAAACCTTTCGCCAGGCTACTGAGCGGATTATTATCGCCACATTTGCGTCAAATGTGCACAGGCTCCAGCAAGCCATCCAGGTAGCTCACAGGCAGAACCGCAAGGTTGCCGTAGTGGGACGTAGCATGGTTAATGTGGTCAGTGTGGCTTACGAACTCGGATATCTTCATATTCCCGAGAACACGATGGTCGAGTTAGATGAGGCAAACCGTCTGCCGAGACATAAGGTGGTAATTTTAACAACAGGCAGTCAGGGAGAACCGATGTCGGCTTTGACGAGAATAGCCTTGTCAGATCATAAACAGGTAGATATTGTACCGGGCGACACGGTTATTATTTCGGCCACTCCTATCCCCGGAAACGAAAAGGTGGTTGCCCGGATTATAGACCAGCTTTTCAAACAAGGAGCGTATGTTATTTACGAATCGGCTTCAAGTATTCACGTATCAGGACATCCGTGCCAGGAAGACCTCAAAATGATGATTAACCTGGTTCGCCCCAAGTTTTTTGTACCTGTGCACGGGGAATACAGAATGCTCATTAAGCACGCTGAACTGGCCAAAGAAGTTGGGGTTTTGCCGGGGAATGTTTTTGTGGCGGAAAATGGCCAGGTATTGGAATTCACCCGCCGCGCCGGGCGAATCAACGGCAAGGTAACGGCTGGAAAAGTGCTTGTTGATGGTTTAGGTGTCGGGGATGTTGGCAATATCGTTCTCAGAGATCGCAAGCAGCTATCCCAGGATGGAATTCTGATCGTGGTTGTTACAATAAATCGAGAAGCAGGTTTGATTGTAGCCGGTCCTGATATAGTATCACGAGGTTTTGTTTACGTCCGGGAATCGGAAGAATTGCTGGAAGAAGCCAGGATAAAGGTTAGGAATGCGTTAGATATATGCACGGAACGTGGTGTATCGGAATGGTCGGCAATTAAATCGCAAGTAAGGGAAGTTTTAGGAAAATTTCTTTATGAAAAAACTAGGAGAAGGCCAATGATTTTACCCATCATCATGGAAGTGTGACGAAAGAAACTGGAAATAATCCTAAGTGAATTAAGCCGCTATTATGCGGCTTTTCCGTTCTTATTACGGATATTTAAGTAAATGTAGTGAAAAAATATATTGCACAGGTAATTAATAACTTATATAATAACAACAAAGCAATCTATGCCGAAAGGCATAGGGCGCAAAGCTACGGACCTAAAGGGTTATTGATTTGCCTTACGGTAGCCGGGCTGCCTTAGGTTATATTATTATCGCCAAGCCTAAGTATTTAACTTGGGCTTGGCTTTATTATTACATATTGCGACAAATTGTTTACAATATAGTTGTTTTGAATAACTGAGGTGTGACATATGGTTAGAATAAAACCGGTCAAAGGCATATTTATATTACTATTAGGGATTGGTTTACTTATAGGAGCATATGACACTGCCAATGCAGTTGAACTTAATGGTGTAAGTCTCGGGCCGTCGATCGTCGACAAAACCGTTAAACCAGGGGAAAGCTTCGAACAAGAATTTAACGTGCAGAACCGGACAGGTGAAATTGTTAGAATTGAAGCATATTTACAGGATTTTCGCGAGGAAAACAACCAGTGGAATAAGGTCGAGGACATTGATTCCAGCTGGTCGCCCATGACCTGGGCTACTGTCGTCAGCGCTCCGGAAAAACTGGATAATGGGGAACAAGGTAAAATCC
This sequence comes from Pelotomaculum isophthalicicum JI, assembly GCF_029478095.1. Classification (NCBI taxonomy): domain Bacteria; kingdom Bacillati; phylum Bacillota; class Clostridia; order Eubacteriales; family Desulfotomaculaceae; genus Pelotomaculum; species Pelotomaculum isophthalicicum. The sequence continues at coordinate 104,582 of NZ_JAKOAV010000003.1, forward strand.
GTGTAAGATTTGATGTTCCTTTAAATGCTGAAGCGGGTGAGCATGTAACTTATTTTAACAGCAAATTCATACCTATGCTCCCGGAACAAGAAGGGAAGTTGTCCGCGGCTATTACTGTGGCATCAGAAATCCGCTCGCTTGTTTACGTGAAAGTAACCGATGCCGCTGGAAGTTTAAACCTAAAGCGAGACTGGCGCGTTATTAAAGCGGATACAGGTTTCTGGAACACTGGCAAGCCTGTTTTTATTGTGGCTGTAACAAACACAGGTGATGTGCACCTGGAAGTACGGGGTAATATTGAAATTTATGACGTTCTGAGAAACCAGAGGACTCAACTCAATGTACCATTGTTTAACGTTTTGCCCGGTAAAGAGAAAAAGATTGAAATTCCTTGGGACGAAGCGCCATTCATCGGTTATTTCCAAGGAAACATGTTGTTGACCTATAATAGTGAGAACTTTTATGAACGAAAGCTATCATTCTTAACCGGACCTCTGCTTACAATGGCTGGTACGGTGACGATTATTGCGGCCATTATTCTTGCCGTCATTCTATATATTCGCAAGCTTCACAAACGGTTGGCGGAAAAAGGAGGACTGCAGGACAATAATCCCGGAGCATAATCATAATTAAATGACACCAACGGTCCGGGTACAACATGAAAGGAGGTGAATTAGGTGAAAAAAACCGTAGCTATTCTTTTGATGCTAGGAATACTGATGGTTGCCGCGGGCATAGTGAATGCAGCCACCTTGGCTATAACCGCCAATGTTCAAAACTCATTGACCCTGGCGCTTAATCCAGCTTCTTTGACCTTTAACAACGTACAGCAAGGTACTGCTACTACCCCTGAGACATTGACAGCCACCACCAGTGGAACCGGTGCCTACCAACTCCAGCTTTCAAGCACATCATTCATCGCGTCTGGAGGAGTAACACAACCGGCTAGTGTGCTGCAGTACAGGGATCAATTGTTAGCAGGTAATTACGCAAATGCTTCAGGTACTGCTACAAACATGTTGGCTTCCGCCGGTACAGCAGTCGTAGGTGGGGATGCGAAGAACTTCGACATTCGGGTTAATTTCCCGGGTAACGCAAGTGACGGCAGTTACACTGCCACAGTTACAATTTCCGCTGTCCCACAATAAAAGCATTGCCATAAAACAAATAATCCAAAAAAGGCTGCCACCCAAAACGGATTTTGTCTTGACAATGCTTAAGTTTATTTTAACATGATCACAAGACGAAAACAAATCTAGAAATAAGTGGGATAGCGTATGTATAGTGTCTGGGACTTTAGTCCCAGACACTATACTACTTGCCGCTTTGCTGGCTGCAAGTAGTGGTTGGACTAAGGGGGAAGATGCGTTGGGTAAATGGACGGTAAAACTCCTTTGTTTACTTCTGGGGTCGCTTTGTTTAATAATTTGCTCTGCAAACGGCGCCAACCTGGAAACTAAGGCCAATATACAGAAACAGCTTGATGTCATAATAGATGCTAATTCATTGTCATTTCCAACGGTTAATGTTGGCAAAATTAGCGAAGAAAAAAATGTTACTGTCATGGTTAAGGGTAATGACCTATATCAGCTATATATTCAAGCAACAGTTTTAAAAGCAGATGGTTTAAAGGAGCTTCTGCCAACTGTGCTGGAGTTCAAGGAAAAGTCGGAGTCACGGTGGCTTCCTGCATCAGATGCGCTGATTCCTGTATTGACAACGCCGGCTATGGCAAAAGCGAGTGGCGATCAAAAAGAAATAGCTTTTCGCTTGAATGTTCCACCTTCCGCTAAGCCTGGCTTGTATAGTTGTGAAGTGAATATAATTGCCTGTGTGTACGCGGATGCAAATAAAAGTGTGAACAAAGATATTCCTGCCGGTGTAAGCGAAGATGTTCATAAGATTGACAATGAAAATGATTCTACAAGTGTAAGCGAACATGTTTATAATTGATATGTTAAGCTGTGAATAATTTTTATTGATGAGGGAGTGTTGACAAAAATTTCTGGACAAGCTGTGGGTCGAATTGTTCACCGGAACATTTTTTTAATTCAACCACTGCTTCACTAACAGTTGTAGCTTTTCGGTAAGGACGGTCGCTCGTCATAGCGTCATAAGCATCGACAATTGCCAGGATGCGGCACTCCAAGGGAATTTCTTCACCTGCCAAACCCAACGGATAACCTTTACCGTTAAACCATTCGTGGTGTTTGAGAATCCAATCGGCGATAGATTTAAGATCGGGCACAGTGTTGGCGATTCGGCAACCGATTTCACAGTGCTGTTTGATTTGGAGAAATTCATCATCATTAAGGGGACCTGGCTTAAATAGAATCCGGTCAGGTATGCCGATTTTGCCAAGGTCGTGGAATAGGGTAAAAAGACGCAAGTCGTTTAGCATATGATCGGGGATACCACAAGCAATAGCAAGCTGCACAACCATTTCCTGCATTCGTTCAGCGTGCCCCTCGGTTATAAAATCTCTGGCCTCCAGAACCTTCTTTAAGGTGTTTACAATGATGCTGCGGGTACTCTGGGCGTGACTTAGTTTTTCCCTGTACATATTGAGGTCCGCCTCTTTAAATAGGTCGGTTGAGCTTTTTGTGATGTCGTTGCTAACTGCAAATCCGGTTGATAAGCTTAAAGAGATTTCCGGCTGGCTCTTATTGTATTTTTTAATGGCATTTTTTAGCCGTTGACATGCGTTTTCAACTGTGGAATTATCGGTACTTGGGAGTATAATTACAAATTCATCTCCACCAATACGGGCTACAATATCACTCTTGCGAAAACAGTTGCTGAGCAAATTTGCCGCTGCTTGAAGCAGTTTGTTGCCTGCTTCGTGTCCCATGGTGTCGTTAACTAGTTTTAACCCATCCACATCACAAACAATAATTCCCAACGGTAAATAGCTGCCGCCCTCCATACGGTGCATTTCTTCATTGAAGAATGCACGGTTATAAAGTCCGGTGAGGGAGTCGTGCAAACTCAAATATTTGTATTGCTTTTCAACCTGCTTGCGTTCGGTTATATCATAGTAATGTTCAATCCGCCCGCCTGCGTATAACCCTGAATAGATAGGCTGGCTATAATGTTCTAGCCAACGTTCCTGGTGCTGCTCAGAAGGTGAAACGTGACATTCAAAGCTTTCCACATATGTATTATCTTCATAAGTGGCCAGCAGCTTTTGGGCGAATGTTTCAGGCTGGGCAAAGAAGTATTTTATTCTTTCATCGATCAGATTTCGCGCGCTGATCCCAAGAATTTCTTCTCTGTGCAACAAAAAAAAGCTCTCAAGAGCCCTGTTCAACCAGACAACTTTAAAATCCCAGTCTAGAATCATTATGCCCACAGCAGAACTGTCGAGCACGTCATCGACCAGTGTGCGAAATCTTTCCTCGCTGTCTTTTAAAGCCTCTTCAGCCTGTTTGCGTGCTGTGATGTCATTAAGTACGCCGGTCAAGCCGGCAAGTTTTTCGCTTTCAAAGAGCGGGCCGCAGGAGATGCGAAAGTGGCGATATGCTCCGGATTTATTGATGAGCCGGCATTCATACAGTACTTCTTCTGTTTTTGCTTTTTCTAACATGGCCAATAGACCATTAGAATCGTCAGAATGCACAAAGTTAGTGATAGATTTGCCTTTAAATTCGTCTGGTTTAAAAGCGGATAATTTTTCTATAACCGGGCTCACGTATGTTATAAAATTATATAGATCTAAAGTAAAAATGGCATCATTGATGTTTTCCACCAGCGTACGGTATCTTTCCTCAGATTTATTTAATTTCTCCTGGATTCCCGTCAATTCCAGCAACTGTAAACGATAAAGCCGCCAAATAAGGAAAATAAACAAAAATCCAAATATCAACACCATTGTATTGCATAGAAGTTGACTATCGCATTTATCTGTATCAGGAAAAAAAACATCTATAAAGAACCGTTCCAGCAAAATGCTAATTAAGTAACATATCGTAAAACCAATAAGATAATAAAATGCTTTGGATAAATAATTGTTGTTTTTAAACAATAGTTTAATCACTCCGTTAATTGTTTAATGGAAGCAATAGTTTTTATACTTATTTTATTGAGGTATATTTGTCATATTTTCGACATAAATACTTAGAATCCTTTTTATGCCAGGGTGCCAATATCGGGAGATATAATATAAATTAAATTAGAAGAAGTGTAATAATATGTATTTACAAGTTATTATCATATAAACGACAATAATTCAAAAAAACACCATTTGCCTTGTTAAGCATCCGGTGTTTATCAGATGTTAATAAATATTATTGGTTAACAGATAACGGACTGTAAAATAAGCTGAGCTTAGCTGTTTTCAACTACATCCCACTTGTTGCACCGTGAACCCCAACGTCCGATAACTTTTTCTTCTTCATAAATCTCCACTATTTCACAAACGTTTGGGCAACCATTACAATCGAAATTGCCGGTCCGGTATGGGAGACCCATTGTTTTAAATCCCTTAAAGCGAGTTTTACCGGTCATGGCAACTTCTTCCCTGGCTAGTTGGGCGGCACCGATCGCCCCCATTACCCCAAAATGCTCTGGTATTTGTATGGGTATGCCCAGCGCTTCTTCAAAGGCGGCTCTGATCCCTACATTGGCGGCGACCCCGCCCTGAAACATTACGGGCGGCAATATTTCCTTGCCTTTGCCGACGTTATTGAGATAATTCCGGACCAGGGCCTGGCACAAGCCCTTGATGATATCCTCTATCTTATGTCCCATTTGCTGTTTGTGAATCATGTCCGATTCGGCAAAAACTGTACACCGCCCGGCTATACGGACAGGGGTTTCGGAACGAAGCGCCAGACCTCCGAACTGGTCAATCGGGATATTCAGCCGGGAAGCCTGCTGATCCAAAAACGAACCAGTGCCGGCTGCGCATACCGTATTCATAGCGAAGTCAGTCACGATTCCATCTCTTAAAATGATGATCTTTGAATCTTGGCCGCCGATCTCAAGGACGGTTTGAACTTCGGGAATGAGCATGGATGCCGCTACAGCGTGCGCGGTTATTTCGTTTTTTATTACATCCGCCCCGACCATCACCCCGGCCAGATAACGGCCGCTCCCTGTTGTGCCGACACCCGCGATTTCTAAATCCGCAGGAAGAAAACCGGCAGTTTGTTTCAGCCCTTCCTGGATTACTTCAATGGGTCTGCCCTGGGTGCGCAGATAAAGACCGGTAATTACTGTTCCAGCCTCGTCAAGAATGACAATATTTATACTGACTGAACCGACATCAATACCCAAGTATGCCTTCATAACAATCCTTTCCGTCAATCAACATGTAAGAGACTGAACTTCGCTCCGGAATTGTTTTTTTCTTCTGAGTAAATCAACAAACGCTTCAAGCCGGGTAGTCATGCCGGCTTTTCCAGTCTGTTCGTCAAGGAAGAAAGTAAGCACCGGGATGTTATAATCTTTACTCACCTTTGGCAGGATAGTACGTGCTACTATTTCCGGAATACAGGTAAATGGCGCGAGCTGGATCATCCCATCGAAGCCGCGCTTGGCGTAAAGCACGGTGTTGCCGATAGAATCCCGGCCATGTCCGCCAATTAGTTCAGGGAGGTAAGGAGAAGCGGCTTCTTTAACTGTAATGCCCTCTGTTGTTTCGTTCCAGGAGTTATCCCTGGTCCAGCCTGTCAGGAACATCGACCTTTCTACTTCAACTCCCAGGTTTCCGAGAGTCTCTTCGATTTCCAGGTTGCTGGCCGGTTCTAAAAGGACGTAGATTTCCCCGATGATGCCAACTTTTAAAACATTACGGTTGGGATCTTGAGGAATGCTGTTAAGCGCTTCTATCGCGGTGGATTCGGCCTCAATAATTTGTTCAGTGGTATAGGCCTGATCAATCCAGTCCAGGACTTTCCGGTAGACTCTGGTAGTGTTGCCGCGGCTGATTTCCCTTGGCCGCACGATGTGGCTCAGTTTTTCAAGGTTATCCAGGGCTTGAAGCTTACGCCATGCCCGCTTTACATGGGCGATAATACCTCTTATGGAGACTCTTGCCTTGTTCAGCGCACGAACACTTTTATAAAACTTAAAGGGATGCAGGCGGGGCGGTTCAATAACGATCATTTTAATTTTGTGCCCTAAATCATTGAGTATTTTATGGTGCAGCATGGCGTATTCCCCGGCGCGGCATGGACCGACGCCGCCCGTGGTGACAATAGTGTCGATTCCCATCTCTATAGTTTCCAGGTAGGTGCCCATCAGGATTTTTAGCGGAAAACAGGCAAATTCGGGAGCATACCTTATTCCCAGGTCCAGAGTGCGTTTACTGGGACGGGGAGGAACTACCACCTCGTTTCCCAAATCCTCTAAAAACATTTTAAAAGTGCGGTAGGATTCTCCCATGCGCGGGAAAGTTATTTTAGGCATGCCAACGCCTCCTTCCGACGCTTCACCATATCGACAAAGGCTTCAAGACGCGTAGACATACCGGCTTCGCCAGTATGTTCGTCGATCATCAAAGTCATAAAAGGTATGTTCCGATGCTTCTTCGCTTCCAGTTCAATAAACTTGTTTAACAGTGAGTCCGGCCCGCACCCGAAGGCGGTGAGGTGCAGCAAACCGTCTATGTGTCCCCGTTTAAATAAGAAATGGGCGGCTTTTAAGGCCCGGTCGCTAAAAGTCCAGAAAAGCCGTTTCGGTAAGCCGCAATTTTTCTGACAGGCCAATGATAACGGGGAAATGTTCTCAGCGGTGATCGTACCTACTCCCAAACGCCGGAGTTTATCCAAAAGATTTACGCTGATAAAACTGTCATAAATGTTGTAAGGATAACCAATAACCGCAAACTTCAGACTTGTGGCAGGAGGTTTTGGCAAAGAACCCGGCTTATGCAATAAGTTCATTGCTTCATGTGGATGCCAGCCTTGTCGTAATAGCTTGTTATATCTTTTCAAGGTGCCGCATGCTTTTCTGTAAGCATGAGAGGATAAATACTTGCTGGCGCCGAATATGTCGCCAATTTCCATGTAAGCCTTGAGCATGGCAAAACGTCCCTGGCGTGTGTCCATGCGAACATCAATGACCGGTGGCAAGCCGGTTACTGAATGCTTGATCATGTCTGGCAAGCCAAGGAATTTTGGACAATAAATTGTTTTGCGGTTGATGCATACTACTCTAGGTATGAAGAGGTAGTCAACGCGATCTTTAAGCCCCATGACGTGGCCGAAAAAAAGCTTTACCGGTACGCAAGCGTCTGCAAGCGCCTCACGAACACCATTATTCAGTATTTCTTTAGTCGTCTTTCCAGAGGTAACTACCTGAACGCCGATCTCGTTAAAGAAGGCTTGCCACAACGGGTAATAGATATAATATAATAAAGCGTTGGGTATGCCGACTTTAACAGCCAAGACAAGATTTCCTCCCTTTTGGTTAAGGCAAATTCTGTATAACTATATGAACTAACAGGCATGTTATACCAGTAAATATGATAAAAGAATTCTATGCCCGATTAAAAATTCCTTCAAGAATCGATATTAAAAAGCTGTGCGCCCCGTTACAACGTGCGTGATATGGAGATAATTGCAGGATATTGAAAAAATACAGTGAAATATTAATATAATTATGCTAACCCGCTTAATTACATTAGTTGGAAAGGTGTGGTGAAATTGGCCGGTAAGGTCGAGGAAATCCTTTTAACAAAGCGAATATATGAGGGAAATAATGTAAATTTAAGGGTCGATACGATTTCTTTGCCCGGGGGGCGAACCGCGATTCGTGAAGTTGTTGAGCATTCCGGAGCAGTTGCGATTGTACCTGTAAATGAAAAAGGAGAGATACTCCTGGTGAGACAGTACCGTCATGCTGTTGGAAAATCATTATTGGAAATACCCGCGGGTAAATTAGAGCCGGGTGAGAGCATGACGGACTGTGCCGGACGTGAATTACTGGAGGAAACCGGGTATGAGGCAGCTAGTTTACATAGACTGATTAGCTTTTTCAGCACACCGGGCTTTACCAATGAAATGTTGCATCTTTTTCTAGCCACCGGACTTACCTATGTAGGGCAGAAGCCGGACGATGACGAAGATATTGATTTGGTGATTATGCCCTTTGAACGCGCCATCGAGTTGGTCTGGGAGGGGGAAATTTGTGACGCAAAATCTATTGCGGGTATATTGGCTGTTGCACGCAGTATCAAAAAAGCTGACGGGAATTAATCTCCTGTCAGCTTTTTTAATATTTTCATATTATATAATCACTAATTTACCGTAATAGAGGATTGACTCTCTGATTTCAGATACAACTCAAAAATAATTTCTTTTCCTTCAAGCCTTGCCAGCTGTCGCCCAGGTGGTAATTTTCCGTTTTGATTGGGTGAGTATCTACGGTCGGCAATACTGATTACAGTCGGGGCGAGTTGCCGGGCGATTACCTTGGCCTTGCGGTCCCCACCCGCTCCGGCGTGAATTACACCCTGACAGTTGCCCATAACTAATATATTTCCACCTGATACTATTTCAGCGCCAGGGTGAACGTCCCCTAATACGACAACATGTTCAGGCGATGATATTTTTTGTCCGGAGCGCAGGGAGCGACTCACTAAAAGGGCTGCTTCACCGGATCTTGAGTTGGTAAATGCCTGCGGGACTGGCGCTAAGTCAGATCTTACCCCCATGTATTCTTCTGTGTTAGGCACTAATCCAAATTGTTTGCAAATGCTTTCCAACTCGTTTTTTTGGCTGACCGGGATATCCTTATGACCTTGGAATAGCGAGAATTTCGCTCCTTTAAAAAACCCTCTGGCGGACTCCATTTTGCGCAGGAGGTTCTCCTTAATATCTTCGAAATCACAGCTTGAATCAAGGACGATCACAAGACCGTTCCTGGTTCCCTTGATTTTGACCGTATCTTGATTCATAATCGACCCCTTCTTCCATAATTTTCACCACAATATAGTATTTCGATTCAATTGTCTAATTTCCTCCTTGTTATGAAAATAATCAACATATTAAGACCAACGTGAATAAAAATGCTTTATTTGCGGTACCCTCAAATAAAGTTATTCTGTTCATCGTTAGGAGGTGAAAAAATGGCTATTGTTGAAGTCAGTATTGTTCCCATGGGAACACCAACTCCAAGTATTTCTAGTTATATAGCGGACTGTTGCGAACTGGCAAGAAAGGAAAACGGCGTTAAAAGCCAGGTCAATTCTATGTCAACTATTCTGGAAGGTGAATTGGACAAAGTAATGGATTTAGTTCAGAAAATGCATCAGGAACCTTTTAGGAACGGTGTGGAAAGAGTCGTTACAACGGTAACGATTGACGACAGGCATGATAAAACTGAGTCTCACCTGTTATAAATTCTTTGATAGTTTTCCGCTATGGTGGCATAAATAATAATACTGATTTTTATCACGCAAAAAATACACAGTACAAATCAGGGGGTAGAAAAATGTCTGAATGGAGGAAAGATCCCATCGTCGACCGTTGGGTTATTATTTCCACCGAGCGCGGGAAACGGCCGAATGACTACAAGGACATACTGGAAGAAAAAAAAACGCAGGAATGTCCTTTATGTGTAGGGAAAGAAAAGCTCACTCCACCAGAAATTATGGCCTACCGTGAACCGGGCAGCCAAAATGACACGCCTGGCTGGTGGGTTAGAGTGGTTCCTAATAAGTATCCCGCTTTAAGGATTGAAGAAGAATCCTCTTTGAGTCAGCATGGGATATACATGGCCATGAATGGTATCGGCGCTCATGAGCTTATTGTGGAATCTTACAGGCATGAGCCAGGTCTTGATACCCAGACAGAGAAACAGGTGGAAGAAGTAATCTGGGTATGGAGGGAACGCTCCCTGGATTTAAGGAAAGACTCCAGGCTAAAGTATATCCAGATCTTTAAGAATACCGGTCCGGTGGCGGGAGCCTCTCTGGAACACACCCATTCCCAACTTATTGCCACGCCGTTAGTGCCTGTCGAAGTCGGTCAGGAACTGGAAGGGGCAAGGGAATATGCTTCACGGCACGGATCATGCATTTATTGTGACATAGTCAGTCAGGAAATAGCTGAACAGTACAGAGTTGTTGTTGAAAGTGAAAATTTTTTAAGTTTTAATCCCTTTGCCTCCCGTTTTCCTTTCGAAACATGGATAATACCCAAGGAACACCAATACGATTTTGGGCAAATTCGTGAAGAGATGGTAAGGGACCTGGCCGGTATTTTAAGGACGACTTTGCGCAAAATTTCCGTAATGATAAAAAATATCCCGTATAACATGGTTCTTCACACTTCTCCGGTGAACATTCGTGAGGAAGGGTATTACCACTGGCATTTAGAGATAATGCCGCGCCTTACTATAATGGCCGGTTTCGAACTGGGAACGGGATATTTTATTAACCCCACTCCACCGGAAATGGCCGCGCAGGCCCTCAGGGATACGGAGGAGTTCTATCCCCTGCATGAAAGGTCTAACCAGGAGGTGTATCATTATGTTTGACCGTCCTCTGAAAATTCTGCTTGTTTCTTCCGAAGTTGTTCCTTTTGCGAAAACAGGCGGGCTGGCTGATGTCGCCGGTTCTCTGCCAAAGGCTCTGGCCACAGTGGGCAACGATAACTTGGGCAACGATGTCCGGGTAGCTATGCCGCGCTACCGGCAAATAGAAGGGGACACCTATAAAATGGACTTCCCGGTTCCTTTCAAAAATCGTTATGAAACCGCTATTATCAGGGAAAGTTCTATTGAAGCGCATTATCAAGGTGAACGCAAGACAATACCAGTATATATGGTGGATAATTATCATTACTTCTACCGTGATCGCATGTATATGTTTGATGATGAAGCGGAGCGGTTCGCCTTTTTCTGCAGGGCTTTGCTGGAGATGCTGCCGAAACTGGAATGGCAGCCTGATGTTATTCACTGCAATGACTGGCAGAGCGGGCCAATCCCCTTGTTTTTAAAAACACATTATCTGCGTAACACGTTTTACAACCGTATAGCTACAGTATTTACAATCCATAATCTGCAGTACCAGGGCAATTTCTCAAAAGATGCGCTGCAAATCCTGGGATTGGGCGAGGAGTATTTTCACCCGGAACGGCTGGAGTTTTACGGTACGGTCAGTTTTATGAAAGCGGGAATTGTGTACTCAGATGTGATTAATACCGTCAGCCGGACTTACGCGGCGGAGATTCAGCGTCCTGAGTTTGGCGAGCGTATGGATGGCCTGCTGCGGAAACGTTCCGCGGACCTTTATGGTATTGTTAACGGCATTAATTACCATGAATTTAACCCGCGGACAGATCCGCGGATTCACCGCAATTACGACCAGTACAGTATAGCGAATAAAAAAGAAAACAAGTTTGCCATGCAAAGGGAACTGGGCCTTCCTGTCAGGGATGTTCCGGTTATCGGGCTGATTTCCCGCCTGGTGGATCAAAAGGGATTAGATTTAATAGCAGAAATAATCGACAAGGTAATGATTGATGATATCCAGTTTGTAGTATTGGGCAGCGGCGAACCTTATTATGAAAAATTGTTTGAAACAATTAAATCCCGCTACCCGGAAAAGATGGGTTTATCTATCGGGTTCAACGCTATATTGGCTCAGCGTATTTATGCCGGGGCGGATATGTTCCTGATGCCTTCGCGATTTGAACCGTGTGGTCTTGGACAGTTGATCAGCCTCAGGTATGGAACGATTCCCATTGTACGTTTTACAGGCGGTCTAGCCGACACGGTGAGTGATTATAACCCTGCTAACGGTTCGGGCAATGGTTTTGGCTTTACCGAGTATTCGGGTATGATGCTTTTGGATGCACTAAACAGGGCGCTTAAACTATACCGGGAACACTCAGATGATTGGCAAAGGCTGGTAATAAACGCGATGGAACTGGATTTTTCCTGGGCAAGATCTGGGGTTGAGTATATTCATTTATTCCAGGAAGCGATGAGCAAGCATCTTGCCATCCAAAGAATCGCTTGAAGGTGAGTTTGTTCTTAATAATTGGCTGAAAAAGGCAGAAATGATAGTGGACAATTATTGATAATAAATGTAAGATAATATCATATTCAGGATATTGCCTAACTAAAGTGATATCCTGAATTTATTTTATAATGATGCTTATTTTTATGGGAGGTTCCAAATGGATATTTACGAATTGATAAAAGCGAGAAGGAGTATTCGCAGTTATATAAGCCCGATGCGGTCGGTGAAGGTTTGGTGAAGCGTGTTTTGGAGGCGGCCCGCTTGGCTCCTTCGTGGAAGAATCTTCAGTGCTGGCGTTTTATCGTAGTATGCAGTGAAGAAAGTAAAAACGGAATATTGACAGCGATACCAGACGCCAACCCGGGGAAAAAAGCTATTGCCACAGCTCCAGTGGCAATAGTTCTCTGCGCTGATCCGCAGTCATCGGGTGTAATGGGAGATCGTTATTACTATTTAGTGGACTCTGGCATTGCCATGGAGCACTTGGTTCTCGCCGCTTCTGCCGAGGGGTTGGGAACATGCTGGATTGGTGTGTTTGATGAAAACATTGTAAAGTCTGCTTTGGCAATACCGGTTGGCTGGCGGGTAGTCGCCATGACCCCCCTTGGCTACCCTGATCAGGAGTCGAGCCCCCGCCCAAGGAAAAAAATCAATGAAATTGTTTTCCGGGAAAAGTGGAACAGTAATTTTTGATATGCTTAACGATTAAACTTAAAATCGATGGCACTCTGTAGGAGTATCTAATAGGCTAATAAAAATATTGAATTAGAAGTTGAAGAAAAAACAAAAATAACAAGTGAATTATAAAAAGGTGGTTGCATATTAGGAGCTTTGCTTAATGCAACCGACTTTAATCCATGCTTTCAGTAAGGCCTTACCGATGACTTATTTACTGCGCTCACTTTTAGTTAAGCTATCCATAAATTTGGGTTTTCCCGGAGGAATACATAGCAACAACCTGTTACACGCCCGGAGGTTAATGAACATTTCCTATTTGCTTAGTGTTATCAACCAATCTTCCCCTTCTTCTATAATAGTTATAGACCATTGTTGATTTTTTGCCAATCTTGAGATATTTTCTTTAGCGGCAACTGTATTCACTAATACCTTGATTGTTCCTCTGCCGCCCAGCTTATCAATTTCATTTTTTACCATTAATACGGGCTCAGGACAAGCTAGACCCCTCGCATCCTTTATTTCCGTCATTAAAAGGCACCTCCCGTCGGGATGATTTTTGTGTTTTAATATTAAAATAAACATTAAAGAAAGCAATTGCTCCAACCACAATAAGACCTATTACAACTGCAACCTGTCCAGGTACAGGAACTCCTTTGGTACCGGCGGCTAAGCCAAAGTTGTGAGCGAATGCGGCACCTAATAGCAACCCGGTGATCGTTACGGCAGAGTCAGTGTTACCCTCCGATGCTGCGATTAGCTGACGAAGCGGACAGCCTCCCAATAGGACACAGCCAAAACCACCCAAAGCCATACCAAGAAAGTTCCATAAGCCATCATTATGAGCTATTGGCTGACCTGCAAGACCTAAATGAAAATTTCCCATTAAGATGTTGCCGACTAGGGCTACAACAAAGATTGCTATAAAACCATAGAGCATATAAAGTTCCTTGAACAATATCAAATCCCTGATTCCGCCAATTAAACATAGCCTGGTGCGCTGGGCAAGCACACCGATAATGATCCCAGCGCCGAGTGATATAGCCAAGGGTGCGTGCATTGAGCCCGGCCCTTGTTGACTAAAATAGATAAACGCAGGCGCTGCCAGCAATAGAATAAGCAAAATTAAAATAACTGCGGGAAACATATAACCATTTGACTTATTCTGAATAACTGCCTGGCCAAGTGTAAAACCTTTTCTTAGAAAAACTGTACCCAAAGACACCCCAGCAACCAGACCAAGTAAACCCACCAGGGCGTTTAAGTCACCAGCCGACATTCTTAGAATCATTCTCAATGGACATCCTAAAAAAACGAGCATACCAAACATGACAAAGAAACCTAAGATAAACCTGGTAAACGTGCTTGAGCCGCCCCAAACACGAAAATCTTTTGAAATAACGGACGTTGCGAAGGCGCCTATAACCAAGCCTAAAATTTCAGGCCGAATGTATTGAACTGTGTTAACCTGTTGTAATCCAAGAGCGCCAGTGATATCGCGCAAGAAACATGCTATACATATACCCATATTTTGAGGATTTCCCAACTTAACCAGCAATATAGCTAGCGCCCCGACGATTGCACCGGTAATAATTATAGAAACTTTATTATTCAACCAATAAAACTCCTTTCTTTCATAGTAAATTAAAATTACTTTAATTAATAACTACTATTACCACATAAAGTCACCCCTTTCTTGTTTAAGATTTAAGTATTTATTCAATTACACGGCGCATAATCCTTTTATTTCATTGATAAAATTTATTTATAGTTAATTTGTTTCCAATAAGTTAATCGAATAATAATATTAATCATGCAAATAAAAGCCAGGATAGCATGTATAATGTATCCTGGCCTTATTATTCAAAGGTCAACCTGATCCTGAATCCCTATGCAATATGATTCATCTTCCATCCAGCAAGGCTTAGACTTATAAACTGTCTCACGATAATATTATTTTTTCCCATATACGCAGTGTTTCAGGGTGAACTTTAAGTAATATCTGTGACAGTATGCCAATATTTAACACTGGCTTCTCTTTATCCCCGGTAGACATTTTAATAACCGTCACTTATAGATATGATTTATAAGTTTATTATGTGGTTGCAAGTAGGATTTATAAAATTAATATGACATATTTATTAAAATAATTGAAAGGTATTTTTATGATTTAAGAAATTAATTTAGCTTTAGGTAAATAGATGTAATTCAAAATATAATTGAACTAAATATAGGTTATTAACACATAAATAATTTCAATAAATAAACTTAGGAATATTATATATTGATATTGATTATTTATGTAGGTGAGGTCTATAATGCGTATGAACTTATGACCATAATCCAAGGAGGAGTACAAAATTATGGAAATCAGCGTCTATGATAATGAGATATTAATGAGCCATTTTATGAATCCGAGCAATGTTGGAAAAATTGAGAATGCTGATGGAATTGGGATGGCGGGTAATCCCTCATGCAGCGATTACGTAAAGATATACATTAAAGTCGACGGTGATCAATTAAAAGACATAAAATATGAAGTACATGGCTGCCCGGCAGCTATTGCTACTTCCAGCGTTTTCAGCGAACTGGTTAAGGGCAAGCCGATTATGGAAGCCTTAGATGTAAATGATCAGGTTTGTTGACTTGCCGCCCGGCACTGGCGACGTTCCTTTGACTGTAATGCAATCCCTGCCTCTCAACGGGCTGATCGTTGTATCTTCGCCGCAAGATCTTGCCGTCATGATTGTGAGCAAGGCAATAAAAATGGCCCAATATATGAATATTCCCATCCTTGGCCTGGTTGAAAATATGAGTGGCGCCGTTTGTCCTCATTGTGGCGAGATATTTCAATTGTTTGGACCTAGTCAGGGTGAAGAAATTGCCCGGAAATTTCAGATACCGTATATTGGCGGCTTGCCGGTAGACCCCAATTTTTCAAAACTCTGCGATCATGGTAAGATTGAGGAGTATGAGCGCAACCTTTTTGCCAATTTTATCCCTGAAAATTTGACTCAATAGCATCGCGTCTATAATAGCTAATTATTACTGCACAGATAAACTTGTTATAAAAGATAACAATAATGTTATTTGAGAATTTAAAGAAGGTTAATATGATAGTTGCTGAACAAAAACCAGTTGTTGAAATTGCCAGGTATGTTGAAAAATATGACAAGGTATTACTGGTTGGCTGTGCTGGTTGTGTCACTGTATACCTAACCGGAGGTGACAAAGAAACCAGGATCCTGGCGAGTGCCCTTAGGATAAAACGACGTCTTGAAGGAAGACCGTTGGAAACAGTTACCTGCACCGTAACCCGCCAGTGCGAACCGGAATTCTGGAATGATACAATCAAAGGGTCCCTGTTTGTATAAGAGAATTGCAGCTTGCGGTGCAGGCACTGAATACCTCGCCGTTACACCAGAGGGAGACCTTTATCCCTGCCACCAGTTTGTTGGGAAGCATGAATTCATGATAGGCAACCTTGACACAGGCATAAAAAACAATGTACTACGTGAAAGATTTAGAAAGATTAACATATTAACTAAAGAAGAATGCCGCGGTTGCTGGGCAAAACTATACTGCTCAGGTGGTTGCCATGCAAATTCTTACTATGCATACGGAGACATTATAAAACCGGAGGAAATGTTTTGTGCGATGCAAAAGAAACGTTTAGAGTGCGCTATTATGATTGAAACAGATAAAATATTATATGCATAAAAACGGTATAATTTACTTGATTTTACCATCTTCCTCTTTATTGTCAGGTCCAAAAGATACTCCTTGCACGTTAACGTTAACACTTAAAACTTTTAAGCCTGTCATACTTTCAACAGCGTTTCTAACTTTTGTTTGTATTTGGTAGGCGACTTCTTGAATACGGCATCCATATTCAACAATTACATGTATATCAATTGTAGCTTCCTTTTCGCCTACTTCAGCTTTCACACCTTTAGACATATTCTTATGGCCCAGCTTTTCAGCAATACCTCCGGCAAGGCCCCCACTCATTCCGGATACACCTTCTACTTCCGTGGCGGCCAAGCCGGCAATTATTTTTACAACATCCTCAGAAATTTTAATCGTGCCGGAACCACCTTCATCTATTATAACTTGATTACCGTTGTCATCCATTTAGGATGCCTCCTCATTTAATCACTATTTTCCTAATTATACCATTTTAATATTGCTCTTGTCTATATAAACTAAAGGCACTAATAATTTTAGTCGTTACTACCATACGACTTCCTTGTACTTGCGCAATCGTTCCTTGATAGCTTCCCTGTTTGCGAGGAATTTGTCTTTTGATGGAATTATCCAGTTGTCCAGGTGTTCACGGCGGTGTTTATACGAGAAAAAGTGGTTTTGTATGTCGTCCGGGGTTGTTGTTAATGTCCATTTGCCTTCACTGAGTGAAACTCTCCCATTTATACCGCAAGTGCAGCACATCACTTCGCCTGAACCGGAAAAATGAAATGATTTGCTGTAACAAACCGGGCATTGTCCGGGCTCCGGATTTTTTCTATTGCTCTTTCCCTGCAGTTCAGCAGCGACAGTTACGCCCAAGCGCTTTGCCCCGTTTATGTTTTTTTCATCAAGGAGAACTTCTCCAGGGCCGGTTGCATATGCCTCCAAATAATCAACAATACGGTATCCGTATGCCAGGGGTAAGACATTTAGGTTTTCCACGCCTAGCGGGTTCCACTCGCTGTTGCCGGCCACACTAATTATTGCCGCGACCCTGTTGCGTCCAAAAACATCATCTAAGTCTTTCGCACAGATGAAAGCTCTGTCAATGACCATTTTCACAATGCCTGCCGGACTAAAAACATAAGTCGGCGCCGATACCAAAAGCCCGTCGGAGGTTTTCATTTTGTCCCATAGGAACGGCATATCATCATCTTTTATCACACATCTGCCGGTAAATACGCAGGACAAGCAACCGCGGCACTGTTTGATATTATAATCGGATAAGCGCAGGTATTCAACTTCCGTGCCGCTCTCCCGGGCGCTTAATAACGCTTCCTGCAACAGAACGTCTGAGTTTCCGTAACGCCGGCAGGAACAATTAATTCCCAGTACCTTATGCATGCAAAGACCTCCATTAAAATATGTTATATTTAGTTTCGTTGTTTATATGGAAATTCCTGTGCTTCAGTAAAATATACTTGAAATTTCCAGACGATACATGCAAATTTGTTGACTGGATTCTTGCCGATAGGATAAGATTATTGAAAAGGTTGAAAACTTACTGGGAGGCGTTTTTTTGGAATCGAAAGACTTGATTATTATTGGCGGCGGACCTGCCGGCCTGTCAGCAGGTATTTATGCTTCCAGAGCAGCTCTGGAAGCCGTCATGTTGGAAAGGGCAATGCCGGGTGGTCTGGTAATGAACACGGAATCTATTGAAAACTATCCGGGTTTTGCTGATAGTATCGGTGGCTTTGAGTTGATGGCCAGGATGGAGAGCCAGGCACGCCGTTTCGGCCTGGAGATTAGATCGGCTGAAGTGGAAGGCTTGAAACCAGCCGGCAATAAGTTGATTGTAGTAACCGGGCAAGGGGATATAACAGCCGGCGCCGTGATTATAGCCACAGGTGTTCAGCCTCAGCGTTTAAACGTGAAGGGGGAAGTTGAACTTACCGGAAGGGGCGTTTCATATTGCGCTACTTGTGACGGCCCATTTTTCCGAGGCAAAAGAGTTGCCGTGGTTGGTGGCGGAGATGCCGCTGTTGAGGAAGCTGTTTACTTGACCAAGTTTGCGGAAAAAGTTTTTATTGTCCACCGACGCGGTGAATTAAGAGCTACGAAAGTTGTTCAAAAGAAAGCTTTTGAAAACTCAAAGATTGAGTTTGTTTGGCATAACGTAGTTGATGAAATTCATGGGACCGATTCAGTTAAGTCCGTGTTGACCAGAGATGTCCGTGATAACGCGAAGAAACTCCTTCCTGTCGACGGCGCATTTATCTATGTGGGGAACATACCTGTATCCGGCATAGTCAAAGGGTTGGTTAACCTGGATGAAAATGGATATATTGTCACTGATGAAAATATGCGTACTTCATATCCGGGTATATATGCGGCAGGTGATGTGCGCAAAAAGATGTTGCGCCAGGTAGTGACCGCAGTATCAGATGGTGCGGTCGCCGCAGTGGCGGCTGAAAAATACCTTGAGGGAAATGGACAAACAAAATAGAAAGATAAATCGTAATTGCTTAGGAGTCAGGAGTCAGAATTCAGGAGTCAGAATGAGAGACCGGCGAGAGTATCTGAATATGTACTGGTATGGTAGAAGACGCACATGTTCGTGCTTGTTGTTGTCATTTTTTAAGAAGATTCTTTGATACGGCTATATTATTTATTCTGAATACTGACTCCTGACTCCTGAATACTCAAACAGTTACAGGCTTTGGGTTTAAAAGCCTGCTTTTTTAAATTTGATAGGAGACTAGTAATGGTCAACAGTTTTGTCATATGTGATTTGGAAACTACGGGACTGAGTCCTTTTGCGGATAAAATAATAGAAATTGGTTTAGTGCGGTTGGAAGATGGGCAAATATCAGGAAAGTTTCATGCCTTAGTCAACCCCAACCAACCACTCAACATAAAAATAAAAAGGTTGACCGGTCTTAACGACCAGGATTTAGCCGGTGCGCCCGTATTGTCCGAAGTGCTGCCGGAAGCGCTGGACTTCATTCAAGACAGCGCAATAGCAGGGCATAATATTGATTTCGACCTTGGATTTCTGGCCGCCGCGCGAGGCGAGCCGTTACGCAACCCATCTTATGATACTCTGGAACTAGCCCGTCTTGTTGTGCCGGACTCAAATAGCTTTCGGTTAGGTGCCCTATGCCGGTTTTTGGATATCGAATTTGAGAACGGCCATAGGGCGTTGGATGACGCTATTGCCACAGCGCACCTATTAACCGTATTGATCCAAAAGTTTCGGGAGATTGATATAAATGTTCTGACTCAATTGACTAAACTCCTGGCTGAGGCACGTTCAAATTGGCAAGGTTTTGCTGGTGAAATGGTTAAGGAACTGCTGAAAGTGTTCCCAGACAAGAAAATATCAGCCAGCCCTTATTGGCGCAAAGATGACAAGGTTAGTGAAGAAACGAACCATCGGGACAAGCAAAATGAGCAGGAAAGACATTTGCTCGACCCGGTTTACCTTGCCTCGCTTGTCGGAAAAGAAGGACCGCTGTTAAAAGCTATTTCCGGTTATGAATACCGCCCTCAGCAGGAAGCAATGGTCGGAGAGGTTGCCAGGGCTTTTAACGAAGAGAAATATCTGATGCTTGAGGCGGGAACCGGGGTAGGCAAGTCGATAGCTTACTTGATTCCGGCGGTGTTATGGAGCCTGAAGAACAGGGAAAGGGTGCTGGTGGCCACTAATACCATCAATCTCCAGGAGCAACTCTGGCTAAAGGACATTCCGGTACTGGCCGGAGTGATAAATCAGCGGTTTCGCGCGTCTTTGGCTAAAGGACGTCAGAATTATATTTGCCTGCGCCGCTGGTTTAATGCTTTAAACAGTTTGCATCAGCCGGATGAAGCGGCGTTTTTCGCCAGGGTTCTGACCTGGTTGGCATCAACAAAATCCGGGGACAGGACTGAACTGAACACCACTCCCGGTGAGGGGGATTACTGGCTTACAATCTGTGGAGATGCGGAAAGCTGTCTTGGAACGAGATGCCGCTACCGGATGGACTGTTTTATCAATAAAGCGAGAAAAGCGGTTGAAGAAGCAGACTTGATTATCACAAACCATTCCTTGCTGTTTTTAGATATCAGAAATGAAAACCGTGTGCTACCGGCTTACGGACCGCTAATCATAGATGAGGCCCATCACCTGGAAGATTCGGCCACCAACCACCTTGGCAGGCAAGTTACCCAAAGTATGTTGAACCGCTGGCTTAGCATGACAGGAAAAGCATTGAATAAGCTAGCGGAAATCATCCCACCGGGTGATCGTGAGCATTGGGAACAAGCGCTAAGAACAGCGTTACAAATCAGGTTGGAAACGGTTGAGAACGCACGTCTCTTCTTCCAGACACTTGGTGAACTTGCCGCGAACAAATTGAACGGTAGTAACATCAATAATAAATTCTACCGCTCAACTTTACGGTTGCCTGTTAATGATAATGGATATAGGACGGCAATATCTATAGGTGGGGAGCTAATAAACCTATTACGCGCACTATCGGAAACCGTTCAGAAGTTATCGGAAATCATGGAGCTGTGGTCAATATCCGCAGAAGTGTGGACTGAACAGGCTCGCGACCTATTGCAGATTAGCCAATTGGGTTTAGCATTGACTGATGATTTATTTTTTATTTTAGAAAGCGCTGATGAAAAGTTTGTATATTGGGCGGATATTGAGTTTTGGGCCGGGGGTCTGTTAAAACACTGCAGCCTGTCGGCAGCTCCGATAAATGTCGGTGAAATGTTATACGAGCTTTTTTATAAGAATAAAAAAACAGTGGTTTTTACTTCAGCGACTCTTTCAGTGAACGGAACCTTCGATCATTTTATTGAGCGGGTAGGATTGAATTACCTTCCAGCAGGGCGGCTGGCTGAGGCTCATTTTGATTCGCCGTTTATTTATGAACGCCAAGCGCTTCTTTGTATTAACCGTGACCTGCCTGTTCCGGGAGAAGTGGCATCTGATCTATATCTAGAGGAACTTGGAAATGTTATTGCCAAACTAGTTAGTGTAACTCATGGAAAAACTCTTGTACTCTTTACTTCGCACATGATCCTTCGTGAAACATACAATAGGCTGAAACCTAAGTTGGAAATAATGGATATTTATTTGTTGGGTCACGGAATAGACGGCAGCAGGACGAGGATTTTAGAAGAATTTAGATCCTCGGAAAGAGCGGTGCTTTTTGGCGCTTCGAGCTTCTGGGAAGGGGTGGACATACCAGGAGAAGCTTTAACATGTGTGGTTATGGTAAAATTGCCTTTCTGGTCGCCTAAAGTTCCGGTTATAGAAGCCCGTCTGGAGGATTTGGCAAGAAGGGAACGGGACGGCTTTAAAACTTTTAGTATTCCCCAAGCTGTAATTCGTTTTAAACAAGGATTCGGCAGGCTGATTCGCAGCGGCAGCGACCGTGGTTGTGTTGTTGTCCTAGATGCGAGGATTCTTGAAAAAAGTTATGGCAGACAATTTCTTAGATCGCTTCCATTAAAAAACCATATCCGCGGCGGCACTGATATGATCACAAGAAAATTGTCTGACTGGTTTAGGGATGGCGCTTAAAAAAAATTAGCACATTCAGCCAGGTTTTGAAATAGTATATTAACAGTTAATTTTAGAAGGAGTGTGATTCATATTGCGAGTATATTTTGTTAAGCTGCCATCTTTTATCAGGGCGTGGTTATTGAAGATTTATAAGTAGACAGCAAATTGTCAATACAATTATGAAACCCGTATTGGGGGCAGGCTGGAGCCTGTCCCTTCAGTTTGTAAACATATTTGAATCAGGTCCGGCATACTTTCTAAAAAAGAAGGGTGGGGTCTGATTTTGCCTGTATTTGTGCGGAGTTTCCGCTTAAAAAAAAGGTTAGTCATTATAATATTGTTATTAGTTATAACATTCTTATATGGCTATAAATATGCTGCTTCGCGTCATGAAGAAAGTAACATAGCAGCTTTGTCTTGGGTAGTTGCCAATAAGCTTATTGTTATTGACCCCGGGCATGGCGGAGAAGATCCGGGGGCAACGGGTACTACCGGAATTCATGAGAAAGATATTGTCCTAAGCGTATCAAAAAAACTGGCGGCTATACTGCGTGAAGCCGGCGCGGAAGCTGTGCTTACCAGAGACAGCGACAGGGAATTAAGCGACCCAAGCGTTAGTGATTTGTATACCGCAAAAATCCAGGATTTAAGCCGCAGGGTGGATTTGGCAAATAACCGGGGCGCGGATGTTTTTATCAGTATTCATGTGAATAGTTTCCCGGATCCACGGGAAGACGGCGCACAGACTTTTTATCAGCCTGGTTCGGAAGAAAGTAAAAAACTTGGTGTGGCTATCCAATATGAACTAAACCGGTTTCTAGCCAACCCGGGAAGGGAAGCTAAGCCGGTTGATTACTTTGCCAACCGGATGACCAAGATGCCCAGTACAATTGTGGAAATTGGTTTTATTACCAACCCAAAAGAAGAAAAATTAATGCTTGACCAGGATTATCAAGGTAAAGTGGCCTGGGCTGTTTATGCGGGGATAGTACGTTATTTTGCCATGTCAAAACCTGCTTTCGCGGTTCCTCTCAACCATATGGCTAATAATAATTAAAAATGTATCATTAGTTTATGGACCCCTCCGTGAGCCGAATTTTATCTTTTTCGTGCAGGAATTTTTGCTGTTAGCCTCGAAATTTATTAGGTGTAAGTAGACTGCACGTTACACAAGTAATATCATCAGGGGGGTTGGTTATGTTTCCTAACTTGGGTATGTCTGAGATTTTATTAATCTTAGTTATCGCACTGGTAGTTTTTGGCCCGCGCAAATTACCTGAAATCGGCAAGTCGTTGGGTAAAACGATAAATGAATTTCGAAGAGCTTCGCTGACCAGCTTTAGTGAATTAGAAAATGTAACAGAAGTGGCAAAAGAAGTGGCAAAAGAAGAAGTAAAAGAAGAGGATGTTCAAGTTGCAAAAGTTACTCAGGAAAAAGAGGCCTTGTTAAAAGGTTAACGGTAAAACACTCAAATCCCAATGAAGATTCAAAAAGAAATCCCGCATCACTATCAAAGTGGTACGGGATTACTATTTGAGTTACAATTTTGGGGCATCGTGGGGTCAAAGCTCCACTTGTTTTTTTAGCTTATTCTGTGTTACGCTTCCACGCTTCTGCCTGTTGAAACACTTTTCCCGGAAGATAAACCTTCTTGCTCATGATCTTCTTTAACCAAAATCGGGAAGTTTTCTACCACAAACAAGTAGGCTAAAGCTAAAGCGCTCCACATGCCTAAAGTAATCAGCCATTCCCAGATGCTGGGGAAGTAATGGCCGCCCGCGCTTTGAGCCATCCCTGTAAAGACCACGTTCATGCGGTTGAACACAACACCTACAACTACTAAAACTGATGCGGTGAAAACACCCCATTGCGTGTTGCGGATAGCGGGTATCGCGTACATAAAGATGGGAACCAGAACAAATACAATCATTTCCACTAAAAACATGTTGCTTTCGAAAGATCCGTTAAAAGCCATGGAATATACGCCGCGGTAGTTTAAGTCAATCATTTTAACAATAAAGTAGACAATCAACATACACATGGTAACTTTAGTGAGGCTTGAAAATACCTCCGTTTCCGGTTTTCTGTTATAGGCTCTTGCCGCCAGCGTTCCTTCTATAGTCACCATCGCCGGTCCCAGGAAGAAGGCAGACCAGACAAAGAAGAACGGTATAATCATAGACCACCATAACGGATTAAGCCGGTCTACTGTTACAATATAAAGCGAACCCAGTGACGACTGGTGCAAAGTGGGTAATACAATACCCAGGATTGTTAAAGGAACCATGGCCTTGCTTAAAATGTTCTTCAAAGGGCCGATTTTTACTCTTTCAAAGAATATATCCCCAAACTCTAATACTTGCACTGTGGTGTAAAGCGAAATGCACCAAAACACTTCAAACAGCACCGAGTGGAAACCCCAGTAAAAGAAGGGACGCCAGCAGTTTGTCCATCTCCCGATATCCATCAATAGACTCACCAAGGCAATTACATAACCAATCAACGAGGTTAACAGCGCGGCGCGGGCAATTGGCAGATACTTTTCTTTGTGCAATACGTGAACAATTAATGCCGTGCTGAAGCCGCCGCCCGCCAGGGCGATACCGCACAGCAGGTCAAATCCGATCCACAGACCCCAAGGCCATTCGTCACTTAAGTTGGTTACCGCGCCTAGCCCGAATACTAAACGTGCCAGGGCTACTACAATCGCAATACCGACTAAACCAATCAATAAATACCTGAATGGAGTAAGCTTAAAACTCCAGCTCTTTTGCATTTTAATATCACCTCCATTTAAAAAGATTTACTCATCTTTTTTTTCTTCAATAGTATTGACTGCTTCATACATATCCTCATGATGATGCACTTCGTCGCGTCTCTTTGTATAGAAATTCAAAGCCGTCAGGATGGCGCCCCAACCGACAAAGATATATGGCGTCCATTTAAGCACATTCCAGGTATAAGATGGAATAGACTTCTCGGAGACAGGTTTTCCGTATGCCGTGGTTTTTAAGCCGATTTCATCAAAAGGCACATCAGAAATATAAAGCCAGGATGTTCCGCCATACTCTTTTTCACCGTATACCCGTTTGATATAGTTGGGATTACTGTTAATTCTCTGCCATGCCTCTTTAAGCAACTCTTCTCTTTCACCATATTTCAAGGTGCCAGTCGGGCAAGCGGTCACGCAGGCAGGTTTTAATCCTTCCTCTTTCATGCGGTCATAACAAAACCGGCACTTTTGCACATAAGGAAGAGATTTATCCCATTGAAAAGAAGGTACTCCAAACGGGCAGGCAACCATACAGTAACGGCAACCTACACAATAATCCTGATTTAATTCGGTTGGCTTATAGATTACCGCGCCTTCTTTGGTTTTGACGAATGAGTGGGTGAAGCACGCCGACTCACACGCGGGTTCATCACAGTGCATGCATTGTCTTTTTACAAAACGCCATTTAACTTGATCGCCCTGTTCGATTAAATGGTAGTTCACTACAGTCCAGTTGTATGCGTCCGTTTTGCCAGGGGCGTCCCAGTTATTCGTAAATTCGGTTTTAGTGGCCGGTAAGTCGTTCCACGTTTTGCAGGCAACCATACAACTCCGGCAACCGATGCATCTGGAAACGTCCACCAATACACCCTTTGACATCCTCACACCTCCAGTTTCTACTAAGAATTAAGGCTTAGTGTATTTGTATTATTAAACAGCGCTCTTTGTTATATTGCAGAGAAAAGCTTTATACTCTGGAATCATTGTGTTGGCGTCACCGACACAGGGGGTTAAATCGTTCGCCGTGCTGCCGGGAGCTAGTCCTTGATAACCCCAGTGCCATGGCAACCCAATAACTTCCACTTCTTTACCGTTAACTTTCAGCGGTTTTAGAATAGGCATAACATTTACCTTGCACTTGATTTCACCGCGGGCCGTACTGACCGATACTATATCACCGGGTTTAACCCCTATCTTGCTTGCCAGATTCTTTGAAACTGTGGCAAACATTTCCGGCATCAGCTCGGCAAGCATCGGGCAGTTCCTGGTTACCGCACCGCTCTGATAATGTTCGACCATACGGTGGGTAGTGCCTATATACGGGAATTCCTGGCTGGCAGTTTGCGCCAGCTTGGAAAAGTCTCCTTTATACCTTGTGGCGACCGGGTTGTTTTGTTGCTTACTCATAATATTTGTTACCGGACTTTCTACCGGTTCATAGTGTTCAGGCATAGGCCCGTCCTTCATGCCGGTAGGAGCGAACAACCGCCCCGATCCCTCAGTGTTCATGATAAAGGAGTTGACCGCCGATTTATCGGGTGGTATAACAGCACCCGTAGCGGCGTCCTTTATGCCGAAATCAGGCACGTCGTTATTGACCCAGCTGGCGCCGTCCCAGGACACCAGCATTCTTTTCGGATCCCAGGGCTTTCCTGCCGGGTCGGCTGAACAGCGGTTGTACACAATACGACGGTTAACCGGCCAGGCAAAAGACCATTTGGAGAATAGGCCGAGACCGGTTTTATCTTCCCGGCTGCGTCTTTGACAGGCAGGTACTTTCAACACCGGGTCAACATACATGTAGCCTGTGAAGACCCAGACACCGCAGGCTGTTGAACCGTCATCCTTAAGGTTGGCGAAAGAATCAAGGACGTTGCCGTTTGCCACAACATAACCGTTCATTTCTTTCGCTATCTTCATAATATCCGGTTCGTCATGTCCATGCATATCGTAGTCCCAGACCATGTTTGTGATGGGGTCGGGGAACTTGCCGCCGGACTGGTATTCTTTATAAACAGCGCTTCTGATAGCATTCGCTATCCATAGGTCGCTCTTAGCTTGTCCGGGCGGTTCCACAGCTTTCCATCGCCATTGGATCCAGCGCGAACTGTTGGCCACCGTTCCTTCTTTTTCGTAAGAAAAAGCTGTTGGCAGCAGAAATACTTCTGTATTGATATCGGCGGGGTTTGCGCCGGGACGCTTCCAGAAGGAGGCCGTTTCAGTTTCAAATAAGTCGACAGCAACCATCCAGTCCAGTTTTTCCATAGCCTTGCGGGATGCTGAAGCCAGTGGCCCGCCAACTGCCGGGTTTTGTCCCCAGGCAAAGAACCCTTTGATTTTCCCTTCCGACATTGCCTGGAAAATAGCCATGTGCGAGTGGTCTTTTCCGGTATGCTTGGGCAGGTAATCGTAGCAGAAATCATTTTCTTTAGTGGCCTTATCCCCGTACCATGCCTTTAACATGCTGATAAAGAATTTCGGCCTGTTGGTCCAGAAACTTGTTTTGGGTGTTTCCTTTTCCAGGTAATCTTTAAGAGTCGGGTGAGTTGTCGCGCTAGCAGCGTTTAGATAACCGGGATAGTTACCGTAGAGCATGCCCATGTCGGTAGATCCCTGAACATTTGATTCGCCCCGCTGCGCGTTGACTCCGCCGCCGGCGATGCCGATGTTGCCCAGCAACAGTTGTAGCATGGCGGTTGCCCGCACATTTTGTCCGCCGTAAGTATGTTGGGTTATGCCCATGGCGTAAATTAAATTGCCGGCTTTGTCAGGTTTACCTGTTGAACAGTAAAGCTCACAAACCTGTTTGTAAGTATCTTCGGGAGTACCGGTAATATTGCAAACTGTTTTTATGTCATAGCGAGAAACATGTTTTTTGAGGATTTGGAAGACGCAGTTCGGATCCTGTAAAGTGGGATCTTTCCTGATGTTATCCCCGTCCATTTGATATTGCCATTTGCTTGTATCGTAGCTGAATTTCCCGTCTTTTTCCGTTAAGCCGGAAAAAACTCCATCGGCAAAACTATACTCGGGGTTAACTAAAAATGAGGCGTTAGTGTAGTTCACTACATAATCTTGGAAGTAAAGGTTGTTTTCAATAGCATAGTTCATCATGCCGTAAAGAAAAGCTATATCAGTCCCAGGCCGTATTGGGGCGTGAATGTTTGCCTTGGTTGCTGTTTTCGTGAACCTGGGGTCAACAACAATGACTTTGGCGCCTCTTTTTTCCACAGCCATACCCATAAAGCGCATGACCTGTGGGTGGTTTTCAGCGGGGTTGGCCCCGATGATTAAAAACACATCTGTGTTTCTGTAGTCAGTGAAACTGTTGGTCATTACTCCCCTGCCGAACGTATTGGCCAGACCGGCCACGGTGGAGGAGTGTCAGAGACGGGCATGGTGGTCTAGGTTGACGACCCCCAGCGAGCGCAAGAACTTATGCATGATGTAGTTTTCTTCATTGTCACAAGACGCGCTGCCCAGGTGGGCAATTGCCTGGGTACGGTTTACCGTGACCCCGTTTTCGTCTTTGACTTCAAAGCTTTCATCACGGGTTTTCTTGACCCTCTTGGCTATTTCCGTGAGAGCCCAATCCCAGTCTTTCTTTACCCATTCCTTACTTCCCGGAGCGCGGTAAAGCACATCCGTGATCCGCCGGTCATTTAATTTGCGCCGGCGATTGTTGTCCACAATGGTATTGGCGTCACCAAGAGCAATACCTTTACAACACATGGAACCTTCGTTGTTTGGGTTGTCCGGGTCACCTTCAATGTTTATTACCTTGTCACCTTCTGAATAAACAATAAGACCGCAACCACAGCCGCAAAAAGCGCAAACAGAAGCCGTTTCCTTTGCCTTTCTTATTTTTAGCGGCCCCGGATCAAAAGTGGGTCGGTTGCCTTCAGCAGTGCTAGCCATTGCCGGAACGGCGTTTATCCCTTCAAACAGGGCTGTTCCAGCTGTACCTAGTCCAAAAATTTTTAAGAAATCACGGCGACTAAGTTTATCCATTGGAATACCTAATCCCCCCCTTACGTAAAATTGAAAAAATAACCTCTCCTTCTTAAAAAACAACTAGCAGACTAACTAAACAAACCGGCTAACCATAGAAAAATTGGTTGCAACTCCCACCTCTCTTTCAAGGGGCAACAAACATACATTTAGGAATTTATGTATTTTTAAGTTACCACAGCTTTGTTTATATGATCTCAGCAAGTTGTTGCCGCTGCTTTTTCCGGGCAATACCCCGCTCAACTAAGCGCACAATTATTGCGCTCAATTCAAAAAGCAAGTACATTGGGCCGCTCACGATCAAGCAAGTTATTATATCTGGTGTTGGAGTTATTACAGCTGCCAGAATCACGATGGCCAGTATTGCGTAACGGCGGTTTTTGGCTAAGAATCTGTATTTAATTAGCTCCATCTTGGCTAAGAAATAGCTTATTAAAGGAAACTCAAAAATAACACCAAATGGTAATAAAAAGCCAATAGTAAAAGAAATATACTTGTCGATGGTCAGCATCGGAGCCATTTCAGGTCCGGCGAATTGCAGCAAAAAAGTGACGCCTAAGCGGTATACGCCCCAAAACCCAAAAGCTACACCAGCGACAAAACTAATAAATGAAATTAAAACAAAGAGGGTAAAATATACCCTCTCATTTTTTTTGAGAGCGGGGATGATAAAACTCCAGACCTGCCATAAAATAACTGGCAAAGAGGCCAGAAAACCAATAAAAAAAGACATTTTTATCTTGACAAAAATAGCTTCAGTTACCCCGGTAAAATAAACTTTCTGTCCCACGTTAGTCAATGGTTCCAGCAATACCGACAGAAACCGGTCACAAAAAAAATAAGCGACCACAGCTAGTACAGTTGTGCTAATAATAGAAATAATTAAAACCCGACGTAATTCTTCCAAGTGTTCCAACATAGGCATTTCGTCGGTTTTTTTAGCCACTTTATTTTCCCCCGCTTATGTTACTGTTCTTAACTTTTCACCGCTTTAACAGCCTGTTGTCCTTCTTGTTCCGCCATTGCTTTGGCTGATCCCGCCTCATCCATGATCTCATTTGATGAACGTCTAAATTCTTTGATGGTTTTGCCCACAGCCTTGCCCAGTTCCGGTAGTTTACCGGGTCCAAAAATAATAAGAGTCACGGCTAAAACTAAAATTAACTCCGGTGCTCCAATGTGCGGCATTATTAATGACCTCCTTTCCATGTCTATATTGTGTATACGACATAAATAGCTGAAAATCCTGCTGGATAATATTATTTTTCATAGTCTCTCAAAGGTTTGCCGGTGGTTGATCGAGTTGTTTGTTGAAGTAGCCTTCACTGACAGCCAGCAAATCAAGACCAATTGTATTAATATCTTCCCAAAATAAATTAACCGGTTCTTCCCCTGCTTTTTTCTCGTCAATGGTTTTGATATAACCACGGCATTCTTCACATATATATAGCCTGTATTTGTCCATTCCTTCAACAGTAATGAATTGAGATTCGTTGCTGTTACAGAATGGGCAACCCAGACGCTGAAAACGCCATTTTATTTCACAAAATCCACAATACAAATATCGCCCGCCACTTTCTTTTTCAAGCAAAGCAAAATTAGGGCGACCTCCGCATACCGGGCAGTTTCCTTTATACCAATGTTCAAGGTCACATAAGGGCAACACCTTTTCCACGTACTGCCGCATAAATAATTTAACAGTATGATTGAGTAATAAACCGAATGTATCGGCTGGAAGGTCTTGTTGAAGATTTGCCAGCAGGTTAATCCCCGGGATAAACGCTTTTGCTACAAATGATTCTTGATCGGCAGGATCAACCGGCAGCGCGGACTCTATTTGAACGATCTCCGATACTGTGTTAGGATGTGTTTTTTTGATTAAACCAGCGACCTGGCGCAAGATGTTAAAAAAAACAATAGTATTTACTCGTGGAGGGTAAATATTGATTAGAGGGCTGGTATTCTTATGTAAATTATTCAAGGATTCAGAGGAGGCTGAAGTAAAAGTAACGGCGTTTTCCGGTAGTGAAATCAGATCTAATTCTCTGTAAAAATCTACTAACATTTGTTGGATAAAATTGTTTTCCATAAATATCTCGCTTTCAGTGTTTTTTGACTGAATTCTTTTTAATTCTATTTATTTTGTTGTAAACTGTCAAGAAAATTCCCTTACGAGACTAATAAACGTTAAATCATATATAATGATCCGGTTACAATATGTATTCATATATTATTTGAATATTTTAAAGCAGCCAGGTAAAGATATTAATGATAGAAATTGTCAATTAAATTTTGGGGGGTTAAATAATGCTTTCTTATCGCACCATAGCCGGAATCGGAGCAGCTACACTGGCGTTATTAGCTCTATCCAGGGCTAATAAACATTTGCGCAATAGGACCTGTATTTCCGCGGAAAACTATGCGAGAAAAACGGCGGGACGTGTGGAAGGAATCATTCGCAGGCGTACATTAAAGAACTTAAGTGTAACGAATGATGTTATTTAAGATTATTCACGCGGTTGTGTAACCGGGCTAACAGAGAACTAATTGGGGTTGTAACAAAATACGCCACTTAAAGTGGCTTATTTTGTTGTATAATATTAAGGTGGGCAACTACTTTGGGGTTAGTATTCAGTAGTCAGTATTCAGTAGCCAGAATGAGAGAACGGTTTATTGTCCCGAGTATCCTAAATTATAACTACTGAATTCTGAAAGCATGAATAGTAACAGGGTAAGCGTTATAGGGAGGATAATTTAACTATGTCTTTGGTTGGAATAGTGATAGCAGTTGTTTTTTTTACTGCCGGGATCATCGGTACCATAATGCCTGTTTTACCCGGAGCGCCATTAATTTGGTTGGGGATGTTGATATACGGTATTTTTGTTAAGTTTAACAACATGTCGTGGCTCTTCTTCGCTGGTCAAGGGTTGGTTGTGGCACTAGTTTTTTTAATCGATTACTTAGCCGGTGTATGGGGTGTAAAAAGATATGGAGGATCGAAAGCAGCGGTTTGGGGAAGTGTCATCGGCGGTATTTTAGGTATATTGCTGCTGGGCCCGTTTGGACTAATCTTCGGTCCATTTATTGGTGCGGTAGCAGGGGAACTATATCGTAAAAGTGACCTGAATAAAGCTTTCCAGGTCGGGATCGGCACTTTAATTGGATTTCTGGGAGGAACCATTTTAAAACTGGCGGTGGAAGTGTTAATGATAATATGGTTCTTTACCGTTATATATTGATCTCAGGAGTTAGGAGTCAGTATGAGAGAATTAGAGAATGGTTTATTGTCTGGAAATATTCTGGATTCTAACTGCTGAATTCTGAATACCTTAATAGTAATAATAAATATAGTTTGGGGGAAGAGTGGCAATGAATTCTGGTAAGGATTACAAAGACAATGCGACTGTGCGGGTGGAGTTTACCGTTCGCTGGGGTGACTGCGATGCTGCCGGGATAACTTATTACGCGAAGTATTTTGATTGGTTTACGGACGGTCGTATAGCTTTTTTAGAAAAAGCGGGATTGCCCTATATGGCCACCTTTCATAACCATGGCATCGAATTGGTGGTTATTGACGCGTTCTGCCGTTATAGATTATCGTTGCGGCCTGTGGAAAAAGTATTCCTTGAAACTAGCGTAGCTTCATTAACCCGGACCAGGATTACTTTTACTTACCGCATTTTGAAAGAAGACAACACCGTCGCGGCTGAAGGAAGCACAAACCACGCTTTTGTGGATGAACGGGGCAAGCCGTTTAATTTAGCAAAGAAGTATCCTGAATTGTGGGACGAACTATACCGTACTTTAGGTGAGGGGGGTGGTATATAGAATTATCAGCATGGGACCAAAGTATGGGGTTATTGTGCAGGGAGGGAGTTTAGTGAAGTCTGTTCAGGACCGTGTGCAGGCGCTGCTCGACGCTTACCCTGTCTGGCCGCGCCGCACTATAGCCGGACATTTTGATGAGGCGGTAAAGAAATATCAAAACCGGACCCTGGTGTTCACCTTAGAGAAGGAATATACATATGCGGAGATGCAGGAGCGGTCCGATTTGCTGGCAAGGGGATTGCTGGCGCTGGGAATCAGGCCGCGTGAACATGTCGCCCTATTAATGGGCAATTACCCTGAGTTTATTATTAGCAAACTTGCCCTGACGAAAATCGGGGCTGTTTGTGTGCCGCTTAACACAATGCTGCTCGAACGTGAACTGGCCTTTTTATTGGAAGATTCGGACGTTGTGGCGTTAATATTTAATGATTCTCTTGGTAAAAACAACTATGTAGATATTATTGGCAGGATATGCAGTGAGTTGACCGTCCAACCTGACGGTATTAACGTTTCTTGTGCCGCTTTGCCTCGATTGCGCAATGTTATATGTTTTTCAGCAAACGACAGTATATATGACGATCTGATGAGTTTTAACGATTTGTACAGGCTTGGCGAGGGCATATCGCCCGATGAATTGCAGCGTGTGCGGCAAGCCACTGAATATCCCGATGATATTTGCGATATTATGTACACCTCAGGAACCACCAGCCTGCCCAAAGGCGCCATGATGAGCCACGACATGCTTTTGCGGAGCTCATACGCGGCGTGTCTTACCCGCGCTGTTGAAGACGGCCGCCGGATTTACTTTCCGCTGCCTCTTTATCATATATTTGCATATGAGTTAGGTCTACTTGTCGTCACTTTTGTTGGCGGAGCGATAGTTACGCATGCGCAGTTCACCCCCCGTGAGGCGTTGGAATTAATGGAGAAAAGCCGTGCCAATGATTTTCTTTGTGTCCCGTCGATTCTCCTCGCTGTGCTCAATCACCCGGATTTAAAAAAACATGATCTTAGCTCTCTGCATGCCACGATGTGCGGCGCCACGCCGGCGCCGGTGCCTCTCTGGCAGCGGGCTGTCGATGAACTGAATTTGCAGGAAATGTGCGCCGGATACGGTATGACCGAGGTTTCCGGGGCCAGTACAATAACCTCGCCAGGCGACCCGGTGGAGGTTATGGCTACCCGCGTGGGGCGGCTCGTGATGGCCAACTGTAGCGGTTTGCCGGAGTTCGGCAACCGCAATATTCAATATAAAGTGGTTGACCCCTTTACCGGTAAGGAACTGCCGCCAGGCGAAGAGGGGGAGTGGGTTTGCCGCGGCAACATGGTGACCAGGGGTTATTACAAGCGGCCGCAGGAAAACGTTGAATTGATCGACAAGGATGGCTGGCTGCGAACAGGTGATTTGGGAATAATCCACCCGGACGGTCTTTTCCAAATAACCGGGCGCAGTAAGGAAATCTATAAAATATCCGGTGAAAACGTTTCGCCCAAAGAGGTTGAAGAAGTCATCAGCACTCACCCTAAAGTCAATCAAGTTTATGTGTTGGGGGTCCCTGACCGGAATATGGGTGAAGTGGGCGTGGCATTTATTGAATTAAAACCGGGTGAAGAATCCACCAGGCGGGAAATTGTCGGATACTGTAAGGGTAAACTGGCTCGCTTTAAAATCCCGCACCATATTTTTTTCACATCCTCATCAGAGCTGCCCTTTACAAGCTCAGGCAAAATTAAAAAGTATAAACTGGCCGAGCGTGCCTTATCGCTGCTTGAAAAAGATGGGAAGAAGTCTTGACACGAAAGCAACCTCCGTTGGTTTACCGCCTAGGAGGTTGCTTTTTATATCAAAATATTTCGAAGCAAGATTATGCTAGGGATGTATTCCCAGTTCCTTGGCCAAAGCCTGGAACGCTGGTAGCGATCTCAAGATGATTTGTTTGCTGACACAGTATGCGATGCGGAAGTACCCTGGTGTGCCAAAACCGCTGCCCGGCACTACGAGGATATTATGTTTTTGAGCGATTCTGACAAACTCCACGTCATCTTTTACCGGGGATTGCGGGAAAAGGTAAAAAGCCCCCTGCGGCTTAATCATTTTAAAACCCATGGCAGTTAAATTGTCATACAGGAGATCTCTTTTTTCCTGATATTCGGCGATGTTGACACTTTCATGCTGTAGTCCGGCCACGAGGTGCTGCATTAACGCCGGGGCGTTGACGAATCCGAGAGTGCGGTTGCAAAAAACCAGCCCCTCCATTAACAGGTCCGCCTGATCAATTTTGGGAGAGATAGCAGCATACCCGATCCGTTCTCCTGGCAGGGCGAGGTCTTTGCTATGGGATGTGACTACGACGCTGTTCTTGATATACTTGAAAACGCTGGGGACGGTGGTGCCGTCGTAAGTGATTTTTGCATAAGGTTCGTCTGATATGACAAAAACCGCGTGTCCAATTTCTTTTTCCTTGGTTTCGAGCAATTTTCCCAAATCCGCGAGTGAACCGGCACCGTAAACCACGCCAGTGGGGTTGTTGGGAGTATTAATGATAATTGCTTTGGTATTTGCCGATATCGCTGTGTTTATGGCGTTCAAATCAAGCTCGAATTCATCGGTAGTCTTAACTTCCTTGAAAACTCCACCGTGATTGTCTATATAAAACTTATACTCCACAAAGAAGGGCGATAGAATAATAACCTCGTCGCCAGGATCGAGAATGGTTTTGAGCACGACGTTTAACGCTCCGCCGGCTCCACAGGTCATAACAATATGATTCTCTTTAAAAGAAAGACCGCATTGTTCCGCCAGCGCTTCAGCAACAGCCCGGCGTGTTTCAGGGTAGCCCGCATTGCTCATGTAGCGGTGCATGCCCGTTATTGGCTCCAGCGCGATCTTTTTTAATGCTTCCTTAAATGCTTTTGGCGGCTCAACATCCGGGTTTCCTAGAGAAAAATCATAAACATTCTCATCCCCGAACTGTTTCCGCAACCTTTCTCCTTCTTCAAACATCTTCCTGATAAAAGATGCGTTTGTAAGTAGTGTATTAATCTTTTTAGAAATCGTCATTATATCACACCCCTTATATTGTTGGGTTTTATTATCGTTGTCGTACACCATATTGTAATGATTCAATATTTAGGTGATTTATT
This sequence comes from Pelotomaculum isophthalicicum JI, assembly GCF_029478095.1. Lineage (NCBI taxonomy): Bacteria > Bacillati > Bacillota > Clostridia > Eubacteriales > Desulfotomaculaceae > Pelotomaculum > Pelotomaculum isophthalicicum. The sequence continues at coordinate 140,239 of NZ_JAKOAV010000003.1, forward strand.
GAAATATGTTTTTCTGTTGTCGAATATTAGCAGATAATTCGTCAGATATTGACAAATTCCTGCAATAATACCCCCTAGTTATTAATTTTTAGCTACCCTATAATAATATGGCAGGCATGAATTATTTGCAACAAGGAGATGGAGATGGAAGATGACAATAATAACGGGTATGACTCCGAACGGCCAGATAACAATACCTCGTTCAACAATGAAGCTGCTTGGCTTAAAAGCTGGCTGTGAAGTATCGATCGAGATCGTTAACGGATCGGTTGTTTTAAAAAAGATTGATGAGATGGTGGAGAGTAAGGAAGACAGCTTGATTTTTAAAGCAGGTTAGCGGTATTATAACAATTTTTTATTAAGGATGATTTTGCATGCCTTTAGTTCAGGCAGAAGTAATATTTTACAGAAAAGGACTTGATGGTCCCGTCCATGTCGGGTGGGGTAGAATAACCGGTAATGGGATTAATCTTGTGGCCGTTGCCGGTAGTAAAATATATCTGTTCTCTCCTTTGAATCAGAGCTATAATCTTGATGCTGTGATAGATGTAGGTACAACAATTTTAAGTCTGGCAGTGGGACTACGGTACCAAGGCATAGACAAAATTATTTTGGGAACGGAAGACAGAGTGATTGTTTACGGTGAAGGGACAGTTGATGAGCAGATTTCTATTGTTAAAATATGGGAGTATGAAGCCGAGCCAGGCGCCCGTTTTGTTGATTTGACAACGGCGGTTCTGAGCAGTGATACCGGTGAGACTGTCATTGCCGCGTCTGAAGGCAAGCAAGCGCTGTATTTTTACCAAACCCTAGGGCAAGCTGCCGCTTCGCAGCAATTAGGGCTGCTGGCCATCAGGGTATTGCCGGGACCGGCTCAAAAAGTAGCCGTCCTGTCGAGGGGTGAGGCAGAGACACCGGCGATTGTAGCCGCTTATAAAAACGACGGTACTTCCGGGCTTTTGACTTTGTATTATACTGAAGCGGGGTTTGCGGAAGGACCCGCGCAAGTAAACCTGCCGGCCAGGGTGAGTTCGATGACTGCCGGTCATTTAAGGCCTGCTCCGGGGGATGAACTGGTTTGGGGTGGCGAAGACGGTATATTCAGGATTATAGAAGTTAACGAGGAGTTAAGAACGGTGCTGAACTCCGATAACTTGGGCAGCAATATAACTGCGCTTACGGCAGGCAAGTTGACGGGTGAAGAGGCGGAGACGTTACTGGCGGGTACTCCGGAAGGTTATCTTTTCGGATACAGGGCTCCGGTTGAAAACAGCAGCCCTGACTGGACGGTGCTTATAGGCAATCCTGTAAACGATCTTGCTATAAGCGAAGAGTGCCTTGTCGGGCTGGGAACCGCGGACGGCGGCCTGCAAGTGTGGCGTTTGGTGCCTGAGGGTTTCTTGCTGCATGAGGCCAAAACCGGTGAAACGCTGGAAGCAATTGCAGCTATTTACCATACGACAGTAAGCATATTGGTCGAGACGAATCGCATTACCAACCCTGATCTAATCTTTCCCGGACAGGTATTGTTGATTCCGCAGCTTCCATGAGCAGACTGTCTGTATTGACACTCCGGTAGACGGAAGATATACTTTTACAATATAGGTTCAGTTTTAAGCAAATACCGGAGGAGGATAATAACTTGAAACTGCGTCTCGGTTTACCAAAAGGCAGTCTCCAGGAGGCTACCTTTCAACTTTTTAAACAGGCTGGTTTTAATATATCCGTCCGCAGCCGTTCCTATTTTCCGGCGGTAAATGATCCCGAATTGGAAATAGTGCTGATGCGGGCGCAGGAGATCCCCCGCTATGTTTACGAAGGAGTGCTTGATGCGGGGATAAGCGGGCTGGACTGGATCATGGAAAACGAGGCGGATGTGGTGGAGGTTGCCGATATGGTGTATGCTAAGAATACACCAAATCCGATCCGCCTGGTCATTGCTGTGGCTGACAACAGCGACATTAAAAGCGTATCTGATCTTAATGGCAAACGTGTTGCCACAGAACTAGTCCGGGTGACCCAAAAGTATTTAAAAGAAAACGGCGTCGAAGCTTTAATCGAGTATTCTTACGGCGCGACAGAAGTAAAAGTGCCCCATCTGGTTGATGCCATAGCTGACATAACCGAGACGGGGAGTTCGCTGAAAGCCAATAATTTACGAATTATTGCCACCATTCTTGAATCAACCACCAAACTGCACGCAAACCGCAGTTCATGGGAAGATCCATGGAAAAGGGAAAAATTGCAGAGCTTAGCCGTCCTTCTTCAGGGGGCGCTTCGTGCCCGGTCCAAAGTCGGGCTGAAAATGAATGTGCCCGGCGCTATGCTTGAAACTATTCTTGATGTCTTGCCGGCGATGAAACAGCCCACTATATCACAACTGGTTCGCAGTGACTGGGTTGCCGTGGAAGTTATTCTGGAGGAAATGCAAGTACGGGATCTTATTCCCGCGTTAAAGCGGGCCGGTGCGCAGGATATCATTGAATATCCTTTAACCAAAGTGATTCCGTAATTATCCGACCAGCCGGTCTGCCCTTATTTGTGCTTCGCGCATAACTTCTTCTTCATCTATTGTCAATACCCGCCTGTTTTCCATGAGAATCTTGCCGTCGACTATCACTGTGTCGACATCGGTGGAGTGGCCCGCGTAAACTAGGTTGGCAATTAAGTTGTGTTGCGGGCAGAAGTGCGGGCGGTGTTTATTTATTAAGATCAAATCCGCTTTCATACCGGTTTTCAACATGCCGATTTCACCGGCCAGCCCAAGGACACGCGCGCCGTTGGCGGTGGCTGTCCTCAGCGCGGTAAAGGCCGGCATCACTGTTGGATCACCGGTATTTACTTTTTGCAGCATGGCAGCGCTGCGCATTTCTTCCAGCATGTCTAAATTGTTGTTGCTGGCTGCTCCGTCAGTGCCCAGGCCGACACAGACGCCAGCCTCAAGCAGGCCGGCTACCGGCGCGGCGCCGCTGGCTAGTTTCATATTGCTTTCGGGACAGTGGGCCACTCCGACATTATTTCGCGCCAGAATCTCGATGTCCGCATTGTCAAGGTGGACACAATGGGCGGCCAGCACCGGCAGTTCGAAAAGTCCCACACTGTCAAGGTGCCCGACAGGGGTTCTGCCGTAGCTTGCATTAATTTGTTCTACCTCACTTTTTGTTTCGGCCACATGAATATGCAAACCGGCTCCGTATTTACCAGCCAGTTCAATCACCTGCTTAAGGTATTCAGGCGGGCAGGTGTACGGAGCGTGCGGACCAAACATCACTTTTATCCTGCCGCCGGCTCCGTCGTTCCATTCTTTAAAGAAGTTAATGTTTTCTTCCAAAGCCAATCCGGCATTAGGCCCGTTGCCAATCAAACCACGGGAGAGGCAGGCGCGCAGGCCGCTTTTTTCCACGGCAAGAGCCACTTGATCCATAATAAAATACATGTCCGCGAAAGTGGTGGTGCCCGATTTAATCATTTCCAGGCAGCAGAGCATGGTGCCCCAGTAAATATCCTCGGGTTCCAGCTTATCTTCCACAGGCCAAATTTTTTCAGAAAGCCACTCCATCAGGGGCATGTCGTCGGCATAGCTGCGCAGCATAGTCATGGCAGCATGGGTGTGGCAGTTAACAAAACCGGGCATGGCAATCTTGCCGGAACCGTCAATAACTCGTTTTGCCTGCTCTTCCGTGGAAACCGAACCGTACGGCCCCAGTGCGGCAATACGGTCGCCTTTGATAAGGATATCACCATTCTCTATGATATCTTCAGAGCCCTCCATGGTGAGAACACTAACTCCTTGAATCAATATGTCAGCCATCAGAATCCCCCTGTAATTCTTTACTCTTGCCAGTCGTTCATATACTTGGATTGCTCACCGGTCAGGTGATCAATTTCAATTCCCAAAGATTTTAACTTAAGATAAGCTACTCGCTGGTCTATCTCTTCCGGCACACGATACAGCTTTTTGCTCATTTTACCGGCGCTTTCTTTGATATACCTGGCTGACAGCGCTTGAATAGCAAAAGACATATCCATAATCTCAGCCGGGTGGCCGTCACCTGCCGCCAGGTTTACCAAGCGCCCCTCGGCCAGCAGATATATTTTGCGTCCGTCCTTTAGGGTATACTGCTCGACGTTTTGGCGGGCCAGCCGGCGTTCCACCGCCAATCCGGTTAATTCAGGCTTGTTTATTTCAACATCGAAATGACCGGCGTTGGCCAGAATGGCGCCATCTTTCATTTTATTGAAATGAGACTGGCGCAGGACATCCCGGCAGCCTGTGACTGTGACGAAAACATCACCTTGTGAGGCAGCCTGTTCACTGTTCATTACTTGATAACCATCCATGCAGGCCTCGATTGCCCTGACCGGGTCCACTTCACATACAATCACCCGCGCTCCCAAACCTTTTGCGCGCATGGCGATACCCTTGCCGCACCAGCCATAGCCCAGCACCACGACAACCTTTCCCGCCACCACCAGATTGGTTGTGCGCATTATCCCCGACCAGGCTGATTCGCCGGTGCCGTAGCGGTTGTCAAAAAGGAACTTGCAGAAGGCATTGTTTACCGCCAACATAGGGAACAGCAACTTCCCTTCCCGGTCGAGCGCCTCCAGCCTTCTGACGCCTGTTGTGGTTTCTTCGCAGCCGCCGATGACCTCGGCAGCCTGATCTTTGCGCTCGGTATGCAGCAGGTTCACTAAATCGCCGCCGTCGTCGATTACTATCTGAGGCCGGGTATCCAGCACATGCAGCAAATGCTCCTTGTACTCCTGGCCGGTGGCGTCGTACCAGGCGTAAACATTCAAGCCTGCCGCAGCCAGGGCGGCTGCCACGTCATCTTGTGTGGACAGAGGGTTCGAACCGGTGATGGCAACTTTCGCTCCGCCGGCCTGGACTACTTCAGCCAGGTACGCTGTTTTCGCCTCCAGGTGGATAGATAACGCCACCCGCAAACCGTCAAACGGTTTATCCCGCTCAAATTCTTCCCTGATGGCGTTTAACACAGGCATGTGCGCCCGTACCCAGTCTATTTTCAGCCTGCCGCTTGGAGCGAGGTTAATATTTCTCACAATATAATCAGGCATGTTGTTCATTTTCCTCCAATTCTCAATGATTTATTATTTTGTCAAGATTATCCAGGTAAGCCGGGTATATAACGCCTCTTTCAGTAATGATGGCTGTCACCAGGTGATTAGGGGTTACGTCGAAGGCAGGGTTCCAGGCCTTTACACCCGGCGGTGCCACGGATTTTCCATCCAGGTGGGTTATCTCGGTGTGATCGCGTTCCTCGATTGGGATTTCCGCACCGGATGCCAGGCTCATGTCTATGGTGGACAATGGCGCGGCTACATAGAAGGGTAGGTTATGGGCTTTAGCCAGAACCGCCAGACTGTAAGTGCCGATCTTGTTGGCCACGTCACCATTGGCCGTGATGCGGTCGGCTCCCACGATAATCAAATCTACTTTTTGGGTGGCCATAAGGTAACCGGCCATGTTGTCCGTAATCAGAGTCACAGGAATATGCTCGCGAAGCATTTCCCAGGCTGTCAGCCTGGCGCCCTGCAGAAGGGGCCTGGTCTCGTCAGCAATAACACTGATGTTTTTGCCAGCTTCCCGGGCCGCCCTGATTACGCCAAGCGCGGTCCCGTAACCGGCGGTGGCCAGCGCGCCGGCGTTGCAGTGAGTAAGAACGCGCGATCCATTTGGTATTAAAGCCTGGCCATGTTTGCCGATCTTGCGGTTAGTCTCAATATCCTCTTGATAAATCAGGTTGGCTTCTTCCAGCAGCACCGTCCGCAATGAGTTTACATCTTCATTATCATCTATATGCAGTTTCTTAATCATTCTGTCCAAAGCCCAACGTAAATTAACCGCCGTAGGCCGGGTGGCCGACAACTCACTGGCGATTGCCTTAACTCCAGATAAGAATTCTTCTTTTTGTCGCGTTTTCAGATTCATTGCCCCCAGGGTTAACCCGTAAGCGGCCGCCGTGCCTATGGCCGGCGCTCCACGCACTGCCAGTCTCTTGATGGCAGCGGCTACGTCAAGGTAATCCCGGCACTTTAAATAAGTTACTTTTAATGGCAGTTTGGTTTGGTCCAGCAGTTCCAAACAACCTTCTTCAAGCCAGCGCATAGTTTCCAATAAAGCAATCTCCTTGGTGTAAATTAACTCTGACAGGACATTGGTCTTAACGCAACGGATCTATCGCATGATGACAGACACAGGCGCGCTCCGGATCAATCCAGACTACAGCCTGCATCAAAAGCTTTCTGATATTTTCGCTGTTCATCACCATCATGTCCAAAACTTCCTGATGAGTAAGGTTGGTAGGTGATATGCCGGCGGCATAGTTGGTTACCATGGCGATGGTTGCGTAACACATTTCCGCTTCCCTGGCCAGCGAAACCTCAGGAAATCCGGTCATACCGACCAGATCGCCACCGAACAAGCGGTACATTTTAATCTCAGCGGTTGTTTCAAAACGAGGACCTTCTGTACATATATAAGTACCGTAAGGGTGGGAAATCAACCCCTGCCCGCGGGCCGCCCTGGACAGGATATCTCTTAATTCAGGGCAATACGGATTGGTCATGTCAATATGGGCCACACCGGCGCTGCCACCATCAAAAAAGGTCGTTTGCCGGGATTTGGTGAAGTCTAAAAACTGATCCACGAAGATAAAGTGGCCTGGCTGCATGGACGGATTTAGTGAGCCTACCGCCGCGGTAGCCAGCACATATTTAACCCCAAGTTTCTTCAACGCCGCTATATTGGCACGGTAATTAACAAGATGCGGCGGAACAGAGTGCCCTTCTCCGTGGCGGTTCATAAAAGCTACCGGTCTGTTCCGGTAGCTGCCTATTTTAAGCTGGACATCTCCATACGGAGTGGCAACAGTTTCATCACGGATATCAGTCATAATGTCCGGATTATAAACCCCGGTACCGCCGATTATGGCAATTTTAACGCTCAAAATGATTACCTCCTGTTCCTGTTATTTGAACGATAATGAACTTTTCATAATTGTAATTATTCGCCTTTGGAACATTCATTCCTTTTTTTGATCTATATTATGTAAATAAATTAAGATGAACTAGAAAAGCAAACTCTTGTTCAAACGCCGGAATTTTATATTAATATCGAAATGGCAGTTCGGACATGCGAACAGGTGTACACAAAAATCATGGCTATATGATCTGTAACCGTCCTCATAGATTTCCTGCTCAAGAAAAGCGCTGTAGTTATCGTAAAAATCCTGAATAGCACCGGCGTCATACATCGGGCAACCGCACAGGGGACAATTCTTATTTATTGCGGCAAGACTATTGCACGCGGGACAAACAGACATAATAAAATCACCTTCTATGTTTACGTTAGTAAATGGCGGCCATAAACCATTGACAACCGTAGCGCTTAAATTGTAATATGCGCTGGAAAGGTTGCCATTATGAACAAAAAGGGAATACTGTTTTCAAAAAACCGGGTTTATTATCGGAGGTAAATTTGACCGCTAAACTTTTTTTAAAAAAAGGGGAAAACGTTGAAGTTGGGATTACCGGCCTGACTCACGACGGCGACGGTGTCGGGCGCTATTTAGGCATACCTGTATTTGTGCCGCTAACCGTTCCAGGTGACAAGGTTTTAGCGGAAATATCGGAAGTGAAAAAGAATTTTGCCCGCGGCAGATTAAAATTGATCTGTACCGGGTCACTGTGGAGACGTGATCCGGTTTGTCCCGCTTTTACCATCTGCGGGGGATGCAGACTCCAACAGATGGATTATGAAGAGCAGCTAAGTCGGAAAACCAGGATGGTGAAAGACAGCCTGACCCGTATTGGCCATCTGCCGGAGGTTGAGGTCAAAGAAACCATCGGTATGAAATACCCCTGGCATTACCGAAATAAAGCCAGCTATCATGTGGAAGAAAGGCAGGGTAAAGTGTCGCTGGGTTTTTATGAAAAAGGCACTCATCGCTTGGTTTATAATTCAGGCGAAGAAGGGGTAGCCAGGAGTGGTCCAGAGTGCCTGCTGGTGGATAAAGATATAAATAAGGCGGCTGCAGTTATTGAAACAATTTTAAATAAACACCGGGTACAAGTATATAATCACCGCCAGCGCCGGGGTTTGCTCAGACAGGTTATTTTACGAAAAGCCAGCGCTACCGGTGAGTGCATGGCTGTTTTTGTCACGGGACCGGGGGAGTGGCCCGAAGAAAAAGATATTGCCGCCGATTTGTCAGAACAACTGCCGGCTTTGTCATCTTTGATTAGAAACATTCATCAAGGTCCGGAGGGAATAGAGTTAGGACTTGAAAATAGGCTTCTAACCGGTCAGAAATATATCACTGATTATATTGAAAACCTGGCATTTCGCATTTCACCCGCTTCATTCTATCAGGTGAATCCCCGCCAGACACCGGTGCTATATCATAAAGCACTCGAATACGCCGGATTGAACGGTGGGGAGATAGTTGTGGACGCATACAGCGGCGCCGGAACAATTGCTCTTTTCTTGGCCGGGCATGCCGGAATGGTGTACGGTCTGGAAGTGGTGCCCGAAGCAGTGGAAGATGCCAGGGAAAACGCAGTATTAAACGGAATTAAAAACGTGGAGTTTAGACGCGGTGAAGTGGAAAAACTTCTACCTGCAATGGCCTCTCAAGGGCTTCATCCTGGTGTCGTGGTGCTGGACCCGCCCCGCCGGGGCTGTGGTATTGCCGCCCTGGAAGCGGTGGAGGAGATGGAAACCCCGCGGGTTGTATATGTATCGTGTGATCCCGGGACGTTAGCCCGGGATTTGGGTTGCCTGGCAGGTAAAGGATACCGTATTGAAGAGGTGCAACCGGTGGAAATGTTTCCGTGGACGCCGCACGTGGAGACAGTATGTCTGATGTCACGTAAAGATAAATAAATAGGCTCTAAAGGGCTTGAAATCAAAGGTTTTCAGACTTTCGGTTGGGATAATCGATTGCTGGAAACCTTGTTTTTTTTATCGTTCAAAAGCAGCCCGGGTTTGAGAGCATTGTTGGGTTGAGGCTATAGAACTGCTTTTTATCCCGCGAGACAAGGGAACTACTGTTTTTGGATAGGGTTGAAACTAGGGAACTGTTGTTAAATGAATGAAGTAAAAGGCAGTAGTCCTATTACAAAACTACTGCCTTCTACTATGTTATCTTCCTAAATCATCTCGGCTGATATGTTGTTGTAGAATTGTTCTCATACGCTTGATCATATCGTTAACCGATGACTGAGGCTTATTAATAAGGTTTGCGATTGTACGTTGTGATTTTCCGTCATAAAGCATTTCAAATATTGGTGCCAACTCAGGAGCCTTGTTGCGAAGACTGTCAAGAAGGTCTTCAAAGAGCATAGCCGTTAGGATTGTTTCACACTGTATAGCAGCTGGGTCCTCGAATTCAAGCTCTGTTTCCTCGAAGAAAGATTCAAGCGAAAGCGGAGCTCCGTCCTTCATCTTCTTGCAGGCCTTACAGTCCATTTCGCAGCGCTTGAGTTTTCCCTTGCCATCGCTAACTATGCAACGGCGGCTGCGTTCTTCACGTTTCATTTCTGCCCAAATGGGACGCATGTACGTAAGATAAAGTTCTTCGTCATCTGTAGGAATCATGATAGCTGATACTATTTTATTCCCGATTTTTGCTGGTACCACATCTTCCTTCTTGATACCGTACGCTTCGATTGTCTCTCTTGTTACCTCCATGGGGATGAGATAAGTTTTTTTGTCTTTCTTTGTCATAATGTAAGCCCTCCTTCGGCTTGAAACCGAAGCGAGAGCTCACATGACGTGCACCAGCCCAAAAAGGCAATAGTCGACCGTCCGAATGGGATTACTCCCGCTTCAGAATTGGCGACCAGCTATTCCAGTGGCTGGTGGCAGTTATTTAGTTGTTCACCCGATAGGTCTGGAATCATCCTTGATCAGGGGATGTCCTATGGGGTGATAGTTCGCATAAAGCAAAATGATGTTATCGCTTCGTGCAATAACATCATACTAATTTCTTGGACATGCTTAGAGGAGCGGGAGTAGCTACCTAATAGAGTGTGGGTAGCTAATTTTTGATGCTTTCCTCCGATTGGTAATAAGTAAGAGAATGCAAAGCTAATATCAGCAAAAGTAAACTTAAGATTGTCGTTTGCATTTGGACGTGCTATAATACTTAGAGTGAACTATTTCTGAACAGGTTCATGGAGGCGATAATATGGCATTCAGTTATAACAAACTATGGAAGCTACTGATTGATAAAAAAATGATGAAGAAGGATTTGATGGAAGCGACGGGCTTGACTACTTCCACGATGGCTAAATTAGGCAAGGAGCTTCCGGTTAGCATGGATGTTTTGGCGAGGATATGTAAAGCACTCAATTGCAACATCGGAGATATTGTCGACTACATCGATAAAGAAGCCGAATAAAAAATTGGTTTGACTTGAACAGGAGGGGTTTTAGGTGAGGTTATGTTTTGGCTCATACATGGCTGTACTTGTTTCGTGCAAGGCGGTTAATGTTGACAACAAGGAGTTGTGCGAAGCACTGCTTCATTCTGTTGCCCCCAATTTTGAATTCACATATGATGGACAGGAAAATGCAGATAGAGTCAGAGAGGACGTATCTTCAAAATTATTAAGGTGCGAACAGAACCTATCGAAAGATGTTAGTGACCCGGCTCGTACCGCCGGGCTAGAAGAAGTGGCATCCTACTTTAGAAATAACATTCTCCCTATGCTGGACAGGAATATGTCTAAGCAGATTATCCTTGCCCTGAAAGACATTATCGCCAACGATCCGCCGGTTAAGGTTGGCAATAAGATGCAGGGTATTGATGGTGACACAAAGGTTGAATTGGTCAGCGGAATAACAAAGAGTGAGTTAGTGCCAAAAGGTGACTTTTGCTTTCATACGTTCTTAGCGGGAGTGTTTTTGTACACCGTTACCAACACAACAAATAGGACCGGAAAGGCTACCATTAAATCTATTACCGATGAGTACATACTGTCGTTTACTCCCCGCATAGGTGAGATAACACTGCTTGAGGATGACGAGGCAAAACGAGGATCTTTGGTTTCTGCTGTTAAGGAAAGTGGCAAATATGGTGAAGAGTTTGCAGAAAACGTGGCGGGGTTTGTAGTTGACAGAATAAACCAGTTAGCTTTGCCTTCAAAACAGGATGACTCCCTGCTCGTGACTCTGTTGTCCGAGGCTAACGGGAATTGTCTGAAGTGCGGCAAAAAATTGGGCATCCCGAAGCGTGGGAAGGTTCCTGTTGGGAACTGCGAAATTGTTTATTTGAAGCAATCTCCGAATGAATCAGAGTGCTACGAAAATGCGGTAGTCCTGTGTACAGATGAATGCGCACCACTTGTTTCAGTGATGTCGGAGATCGAAATAGATGAGTTGCTTGAAGATAAGCGTCGCTGTGCAAACATTCAGGCATTTCTTGACAGAATATCCGGGATTAAGTTCCCCGAGGAAATTGAAGCCGTTCTACGTGAAGTTCATAAAACGAAGAACGCCAAGGGATTAGAAGGAACCAGTGTTACCGATTTGGTCGAAATTGAGCGAAAGATACATGAGCCGTACCTGAAGGACAAGATTAACGCAAGCATGGCTCGCTTGTATAAGACAGTTAAGGTTATATGCGCTCGACTCGAACAAGAAATTGGATTTGATACGAATATGTTTGGTGGTTTAATGCGGTCTGCCTCCATGATGGTTGAAGGCGGAGTCATGAAAAACGCGGACATAACCGACCCGCAGGAATATATAGCGAATCTGCTGGTTGATAAGTTGTACTCACAAATGGGTCAGAAGTATAAAGACGCCTGTGAGATTATCGTTGGATATTTAGTGAAAAGGTGTGATTTGTTCAATGAAAATGCCAAGCAAAGTTAACTCATTCTCTGATAGCGTCATTGCACTCTTTACGCCTATCTTAGAGAAATTAGAGGAGCGGGATATGACCCCGCATGAGTTGCTCGAAGCAACAAGAACGAAGGTATCAGAGATAAGCATCTTCCTTGATGCCCTTGACTGCCTTTATAAACTCGGGCAAATAGAGATACCAGAAGGTACGGAGGTTCTTCACTATGTTAAAGCGGATAACGTGTGACAAATTCAAAACGCAGCCAGGGGAATTTAGTACCGGACTTAATGTCGTTCTCGGCAGTTCTGGCGGAAGCAATGCTATTGGTAAGTCTACATTCCTGCTGATATTGGACTTTGCTTTCGGTGGTGACAACTATGCCAAATCCGCTAAGGACGTTATAGCGCACATCGATCATCATACGATTAACTTCGAGTTCGAGTTTGACGGCACGAAGTACTTCTTTTCTCGAAGTACAAACCGCCCGTCAGTGGTGAACCGTTGTGACAGCAAGTTCCATGTCATTGAGGAACTGTCTGTTCCCAAATACCGTGAGCTACTGCGCCATGAATATAAAATACTATTGCAAGGTATCAGTTTCGGTGAGATTGTTGATCGTTTCTTTCGTATTTACGGTCACGGAAACCACAATGAACATAAGCCCTTGCAAGGCGAGCGTGAATCAATGGTTACAGCAGTCGAATATCTTATGAAACTTTTAGGTAGATTCGAAGATATTCAGAATCTTAAAACCGCTGAGGAAAGCTATGACATAAAGCCGAGTAAGCAAGCTCAGCGTTCGATATCGGACATATCGATGGACATTGCCACGAATAATGAAAAAATCGATGGGCTGGAAAAGCGACGGGAAAAACTGTGCAGACAAAATGAAGAAGCCGACCTGCGTGCTTTGGGTATTGACCCTCAGCAGGTAGAACGACTTATAGAAATAAAAAGACAATTAGGCAAATTAAATCGGCAGAAGAGCCACCTGACATCGCAGCTTCACGCTGTGCGAAACAATATGCCCGACAGCGACGGAGTGCTGAGGAAGGACTTCTCGGCTTTACTCCGCTTTTTTCCTGAGGCTAATATTGACGCTTTTGCGGATGTAGAGAAATTCCATGCAAAAATTAACGGCTTCCTTCGCGCAGATATTGAAGAGGAAATAGCGCGGTTAACCCCGCAGATAGAATACATCGACGCTGATATTGCATCCTACGAGAAGCAGATTGCTGATTCGGGAGTTGCTAAGTCACTCTCACAATCTATTCTCACACAGTACGCTCGTGTATCGCGTGAAATAGAAAAGCTTACCGAAGATAACGAAGCCTTGCGAAATGAGATGACTCAGTTAGAAAAACGCAAGGAAATTGAGCATTTACTGACGAGCCTTCGCAAGCGGCAAGATGATGCCCTTGCTGGCGCACAGGATGACGTTAATGCAGAAATGAAGCGGCTCAACGATATCATAACCGGTGGAGGCAGATCTGCTCCCGAACTGACACTGAAGCCAGATAAAACGTTCGAGTTCGAAACGAAAGACGACAAGAGCGAGGGAACAGCTTTTAAGGGCCTTGTGATTTACGACCTAAGTATGCTTGCCCTTACCCCGCTTCCTGCTCTGATTCATGATTCGAGCATTGTCAAGCGTATTGAGGATTCCGATTTTGAGCAAATACTCCGGCTGTATCAAAAAAGCGGTGAGAAAGGCAAGCAAGTATTCATCGCATTTGACAAAGCCGACTCCTATACACCTAATACTCAAAGAATGCTTGATGAAGCTGCTGTGCTGCACTTATCCGTAGGTAATGAACTGTTTGGCACTTCTTGGAGTCGGCAGACACCTGCGATGGAAACCGCCGTTGAAATTAAAGTAGAGCAAAAACCCGATAAAGAATAAAGGAGATGATATGATATGGCGGCTATAAATGACCTGTTGCGTCAAATCACAGATCCGACGTTGCGCGAGCGGTTAACTGAGGAAGTGAACCGCATAAGTAAAAATAAAAAGTTTGGTCTGGTGTTCGAGGAACATGTCCCCGAATGCACACCGCTCTACGGCGTACCCGTTAGACGTGGATCAACTGTTGCCCGCAAAACGGGCAAGATGAGCGAAATTTATACTGTAAAGAAAATTGACGGCGAAGTCGCCGTGTGTGAAGATAAGATCACGCTTGAGGTTGAATTAATACCTCTTAGCGAGATTGTTTCCGTGGCTCAGTTTGGGGAGCCGATTTTCCCCACGCTTGAACCCATTGACAAGATAGCGAACGCGCAGGACGATAACTTGTGGCATACGATTATTGAAGCTGATAACTACCATGCCCTGCAGCTTTTGGAATACTTATATGAGGGTAAAGTAGATTGCATATATATAGACCCGCCCTATAATACTGGAGCAAGGGATTGGAAGTACAACAACGATTATGTGGATTCATCGGATGCTTGGCGACACAGCAAGTGGTTGTCGATGATGAAAAAGCGGCTCATAATAGCGAAAAGGGTTCTAAACCCTGATAGTTCTGTGTTGATTTGCACCATCGACGAAAAAGAATACCTACATCTTGGATGCCTGTTAGAAGAGCTATTCCCTGAAGCAAGAATTCAAATGGTTACAAGCGTTATTAGCAGCCAAGGCTCAACACGTGACGGGCTGTTTTCACGTGCTGATGAGTATCTCTTTTTCGTATTTTTAGGCGATGCAGAGGTCGTTAAATCTGAAGACGATATGCTTAATGAAGGGCAATCTGCCACAAAGGGTCAACTGTGGTTTCAGTTTGTTAGAACAGGAAAAGGAAATTTGCGAGAGAATTCTAAAAATCTGTTTTACCCGATATTTATCGATTCAAGCAAAGGAAAAATCGAATCCATCGGAGAGCCGATACCTTTGGGTGTGCCAAAAGAAAGCATTACTGTTCCCGAAGGGCAGTTAGCAATATGGCCAATGACTGCTGATGGGCGTGAGGCTCGTTGGCGTACAGGAGTTGAAGTTGCTCGGCGCAGAGTAAGTAAAGGGCTTCTACGTCTTGGAAAGACTTCTAGGAAGGAAAACGGCTGGTCTGTTTTAACAGTAAACGAAGGAACAGAAAAACGAATTGAAATAGGAGAAGTAGTTATCGAGAGCATCGATGAATCCGGAGCCGCGAAACTTGTTGAAAAATATGGAGGATCGTTAAGAGCGCCAAAAACAGTATGGAACAAAACATCTCACAACGCCGGATGGCACGGGTCAAAACTGTTGGCAAAAATATTAGTGGATAGAAAATTCCCCTATCCAAAGTCGTTGTATGCAGTGCAAGATGCCTTGAGTGTTGTAAGCAAGAATAAAAACGCTCTTATATTAGACTTTTTTGCGGGTTCTGGTACAACATTACATGCTGTTAATCTTTTGAATTCGATAGATGGTGGTAGTCGACGTTGCATTTTGGTTACCAACAATGAAGTTTCGGAGGACGAAGCCAAGGCTCTCACAAAACAGCATTTACACCCTGGAGATGTAGAATGGGAAAAGTACGGCATTGCTCGCTATGTAACATGGCCGCGAACAATTTGCAGCATTAAAGGCGTTGATATCAACGGAAATCCTATTCAAGGCAATTACCTCACTAACAATGCACCGATGAGCGAGGGTTTTGCCGCCAACGTAGAATATTTTAAACTTGGGTTTTTGGATAAGAATAGCGTGTCACTTGGACAGCAGTTCTGTGAGATACTGCCGCTTTTGTGGCTTAAAGCGGGTGCGGTTGGAGAGCGCCCAGAACTAAACGGCTTAGAATTGCCAGATATGCTGGTTCTGCCACAGAACTCATTTGCGGTTCTTCTGGATGAGGATTGTTATGGCAAATTCGCTGAGGCTTTGAATGAAGATAAAAACATTAACACGGTATACTTTGTAACTAATTCAGAGGAAGCGTTCAGAGAAATGTCAGATGGCATTGGGATAGAGCACACCTACCAATTGTACCGTGATTATATCGATAATTTCGTAATTGGGAGTAGGAGGAATAATCTATGAGAGCAACACTATTTCCGTTCCAAGATACGGCTCTTGCCGATTTGCACGAGAAGATAAAGAAAGCACATACACTTTGGAGTGAGAAAGACCCGCAGGTTATATCTTTCACTGCTCCCACTGGCGCTGGTAAGACAATTATTATGACCGCCCTGTTCGAGGACATCATCTTCGGTCATGCTTACGGTGTGGCGGAACCGGATTCTGTTTTCGTTTGGCTTTCAGATATGCCTGAGCTTAACGAGCAGACTCGCTTAAAAATTGAGAGCAAGTCTGATAAGTTTCGTACAAGGGATATCCACGTTATCGACTCAAATTTCGATGCGGAGTATTTCGCTCCCGGTGGCATCTACTTTCTCAACACTCAGAAACTTGGTTCGGACAAATTACTAACGCAGAAGTCCGACCTTCGCCAATATACAATTTGGGAGACACTTACAAATACCGCGAAGCTTCAGCCGAAATCATTTTATGTTGTTATAGATGAAGCACATAGAGGCACAGCCACTCCACAAGCGGAGAAGAAGGCACAGTCCATCATGCAAAAGTTCATCATGGGTAGTAAGGAGGATGGGCTATCTGTTATGCCGCTTATCATTGGTGTGACAGCTACACCACAGCGGTTCCAGAAACTTGTGTCGGATACTACTTCTACAATACAAAAAGTAGCCGTTCCCCCGGAAGATGTGCGGGAGTCCGGCTTACTGAAGGATAGAATTATTATTCACTTCCCTGAAATAGCGATAAATGCCGATATGACGATGTTCAAAGAAGCAGCGGCTAATTGGAAGAAGAAATGCGAGCGTTGGGAGGCTTACTGCGACCGCGAGGAAATTAAAAATCCAGTCCGTCCTATTCTAGTAGTTCAAGTGGAAGATGGTAACGACCGGTTGATTACACAAACTGATTTGGATTCCTGTATTGCTGTACTTGAGGATTTACTTGGTCGTAAACTACGTCCTGGCGAGGTTGTGCATACGTTCGACAAGCATGAAAACATCAAGGTACGCGACTTGGATATTCATAGCGTGGATGCATCCCGCATTGAGGATGACGAAAATGCGATAGTTGTGTTCTTCAAGATGAACCTCTCCACAGGATGGGACTGTCCACGAGCTGAAACAATGATGTCGTTCCGTCATGCAAGCGACTTTACCTATATAGCTCAATTGCTTGGAAGAATGATTCGTACTCCGCTTGCCCGTCGCGTGGAATCTGACGCCGAACTGAACAGCGTAGGCCTCTTCCTTCCATTTTTTGATGCAGAAACTGTCAAAATGGTGGAACAGGCACTGCGTGACAGCGAGGCAATTGTACCCACAGAGACAGGCTCGCATAAAGAACTTATCACCCTCAAGCGTGACCCAGCATTTGCCGATGTGTTCAGCGATATAGATTTAATAACTTATCGAATAGATTCTGCGCGGAAACAGCCTGCGCTCCGCAGGTTGATTGCGCTTGCCCGTGCTCTCACTCAGGATATGATTGCACCTGAAGCACGTAGAAGCATACTGAAAAAAGTGCTTGATGAGTTCGAAAAGGAAATCAGCGAATTGAAAAATTCTGGAAAGTTTGATTCTATTGCCAAGGCTGTGACAGGATTGGCACTTCGAACGTTGACGATTGATTATGGTAGCAGCGCAGCAAGCACACCTGATGATGCCGCTGAAATAGTAGAACTTTCGGATTTTGATCTAAACAATCTCTTCGAGCGAGCAGGTAAAACACTTGGTGAGGGTTTGCATAGGGAATACTGGATTCGCCATGCTACCCGCGAAGCCGAAGATGTGAAGACTGAAATAATCATTCTGGCGAACGATAATGAGGCAATGGAACGACTCGAATCATTCGCTGAAAAGTTGTTTAATAACTTGTATGACGCACACCAGACTGCTTTCCGCAAGTTAAAAGAGGAGCGAAAGGATGCTTATAAGAAGCTGGCATTGTCCTCTACCACACCAATCGCCCTTGATTGGCAATTACCTCAGACTATAGACTTCTCCGTCGGTGAGGGCGCAATTGTGCTGGAAAACCATCTTTTTATCCCGTCTGAGGGTGGTGACTTTATTTCGGCCGCATCCGGACACCCATTCCGGTAGCATCCGGACAGCGTAACGGCAACATCCGGACAGCATAACGGAATTATCCGGACAGCATTTCGGCAACATCCGGACACCTTGTCGAGTTAGTAA